>DASRSR010000183.1:0-19356 GCA_035656355.1 Edaphobacter sp. | reverse complement strand
AGCGGCAAGACGTCCGTAGACGGTGCGCGAAGAATTGAGCGAGCCACCAATGTCGATAGCAGGATCGACGAAGTGGAACGAGCCGGCAGTGACCTGCACATGGGCGAAGCGCTCTGGCACGGGCTTGCGGGTGACGATATTGATTAAGCCGCCGAGAACACTTTGTCCGTAGAGTGCCGACGATGGTCCTTTGAGGACTTCGATGGATTCCAGTCCCCAGGTCTCTTCCATCATGCCGTTGCCGCCACGCAGGCCGTCGATGTAGGTGTTGAAGGAGGCATCGAAGCCGCGAATGCGATAGTAATCCCAGCCATCGTAGTAGCCGCCCGGCATTACGCCAGCGACGTTCTTCAGCGCGTCGTCGAGCTTCACGACGTCCTGCGAATTCATCAAATCCCGGTTGACAACAGTGATGGCCTGGGGAACCTCGGCGAGGGGCAGCTCGGTCTTTGTACCGCCGCTGCTGACCGGCGTGGCAAACTCGTTTCCTGCGCTTACGTTGACGACGCTGTTCAATTGCCCGAGCTGCAGAACAGGGTTCAGCATTGTGCCCGGCGCGGAATCGGAGACGGCAACCTGTTCGCTGAGATTGCTGAAGTTCGGTGCTGTAACCAGCAGTTGATAGTCGCCAGCAGGAACCGTGAACGAGTATGTTCCGGCAGCATCACTGACTGCTGTGCTGCGAAAGTTTCCGCAGGTAAGGGTGAGCTGTGCCTGCGAGATACCAGCGCCGGTTGGATCGGTGACAACTCCGGAGAGCTTGCGGGCAGGGCTGGTGGCAGTATTTGTACAGGCGACGGAGGAATTTTCCTCTGCGGCTGTCTTGCTGGAGAGGACGGCTGCGCCGCCATCTTCCGCAAATATGTATCCGGCTGTATTCAGGCCGAGGAAAAGTGTGAATAACCCAAGGAAAAAAGTGCGTGCGGAGAATCTGGCCCCCAGTCCGCGAAGATGCATGAACTTACCCTTTCGTTTCATCAAACGGACAGCATTTTTCTGGTCCGCTCGATATGCGACTGATATAGTCCTTATTTATATCGGACTAATTTGGTCGCAGTCAAGTAAGCCTATGCATAGGCAAGGGTTGCCGCAGGAGTTTAGCGAGTTTAGGTCAGATGGCGAGGAACCTAATTACCGATGACGATGTGCTTCCACGCTGGAAATTTAAGGAATCAAGCAGTCGAATGTTCAGGCTCATTCATAGCGTAGTGCGACCATCGGCTCGATGCGCGAGGCACGCTGCGACGGCAGATAGCCGGCAATGGCAGCAACGGCCAGCAGCATGGCTACTGCGGCAAACAGAGTCAGCGGGTCCGATCCCTTCAGCCCGAAGAGCATATTTGAGATGAGCCTGTTCGTCGCCAGAACCGCGGGAATGCCGATCGCAATTCCTATCGCGACAAGCACAAGGATTTCGCGCATGATCATCCATCGCACTTGGGTACGCTCTGCTCCAAGTGCCATGCGAATGCCGATCTCATTGGTCCTGCGGGTGACGACATACGACATCAATCCGTAGATACCGATGCAGGAGAGAAAGACGGCGAGCGCTCCGAAGAATGCGGAGAGCTGTGCCACAACTCGCTGATTTGCGATCGAGCGGCTTACCTGCTCGTCCAGTGTCGTTGCATTCGAGAGGGGCAGGTTCGGATCAATCTGGCGAATTGCCTGTCGCACTTCGCCGAGTACAGCATCGAAGCTGCCGGTATACCGGACCTCAAGATCGTTGAGGTAAAACTGCCGTTGCGCAGCAGGAAAATAGTCCACGAATTGTGTCTTTTCCTGCAGGCTTCCAAACTTCACGTCTTTTACTACGCCGACGACTTCAATATCGGTATCGTGCGTTGAGTCGCCTGTGCCATAGGTGCGACCGATAGGCGAGCCACCAGGAAAGAGCTGACGCGCCATGCTTTCGCTGATGATGGCCACCTTCTTTGAAGTGGCCGTATCCTGCGTGCCGAAGATCCGGCCGGTAAGCAGCGGTATCTGCATCGTCGTGAAGTAACGATTGCCGATGATGTTGTGTTTGACATTGATATTGTCGTCTATGGGCTGCCCATGTACGGCTACGCCGGTGTTCCAGCTTCCTTCGTTGTAGGTAAACAAGGAATAGCTGGCAGAACGTACACCCGGCAATGCGCTTACACGGTCTTCGATTTGGTTGTAGAGATTGTGCAGGCGAGCATCGTCAGTTTTATATCCCACCGAGCTGGCATCGGTTTGTAAGCGAAGCACGTTCTCTTTGTTGAAGCCGGTATCCACATTGTTCAGGTTGACGAGACTATGGAGAAAGAGTCCGGCGCCGACCATGAGCACAAGGGAAAGCGCTACCTGCGTAACGATCAGCACCCGTGCAAGAGGATTTTTTGTACTGGCGTTGCCGCTTCGTCCATCCTTCAACGAATCTGTCAGCTCCAGCTTCGTCGCGCGAAATGCAGGAATGGTTCCAAAGAGCAGAGCAGTAAGCACGGTGACGGCAAGCGTAAACAAGAGCAGTTGCATGTTGATGGAGGTATCGAGTGGCACAGCTTGTGGCCCGCTGGAGATCATGCGCAGCAGCAGATGGCTTGCGACCGTGGCAAAGCCAATGCCCAGAGCTCCACCAACAAGCGCCAGCACAAGGCTCTCCGTAAGCAACTGCCGGATCAGACGTGAGCGCCTGGCACCCAGCGCCTGGCGTACAGCAAACTCTTTTGCTCGAGCGGTGGAGCGTGCCAAAAGAAGGTTTGCAATGTTGGCACAGGCGATCAGCAGCACCAAAGCGACAACTCCCATCAGTACCTGAAGTGACTCTGAGAATTGTCTACGGAGCGATGACAGCCCGCGGGCCATCGGACTCAGTTCAACATGCGTCCTTTGCAGCTGGGTGCGGTTTTCCTGGCTAAGCGGAGCATCGGGAAAGCTGCGAGTGATCTGCTGATAAAGCAGATTAACATTCGTCGTCGCCTGTGCCAGAGTTACACCCGGCTTTAAGCGTCCTATGAGGTAAAGCGACTGGGCAAAGTTCTGGTTGTATCCATCCCAGTGCGAGGGTATCTCCTTTTGCATGGAGAGAGGTACCCAGATGTCGGGCGCTGAGCCAACTGTCGTTCCAAAGAACTCCGGCGGAGCAACGCCAACAATGCTAAACAGCGTATCGCCGAGTTTTAGCTTCTTATTGAGCACAAGCGGATCGAGCGCCATCGCTCGTTTCCACCAGGAGTAGCTGACGACAGCGACCGGACTGCCGTCCTTGACTTCGTCGTCGCTCTGCTCAAGCGTACGACCGCGTGCCGCATGAACGCCAAGAAGAGGAAAGTAGGTGCCGGAGACGAGCTGAATGCTCATTGGCTCGGCGTCCCGCTGGCCCTCAATGAATCCGTGGACTCGGAAGGTCGAGCTGGAAATCGCCGCCGTCTGCGAAAAAACCGCGTTCTTCTTCCGCATCTCGCGATAAAAGGGGTACGAGTAGAGTTGTGTCAGCGCGAAGGCGTCGCTGTTGCCTCTCCAGCTTTCGTCCCCCATCAGCACTAACTGCCCGGGATCTTTTACTGGAAGCGACCGCAGCATCACTGCATCGATGAGGCTAAAGATGGCGGTATTTGCGCCGATGCCAAGCGCAAGCGAAAGCAGCGCCACAATCGTGATGCCGGGGCTGCGCAGCATGGAGCGCACACCATACTTCACATCGTGCATCAGGTCTTCAAGCCATTGCCATCCCCATGTCATATGGCTTCTCTCCTTGAGGGCCGTTGGATTTCCGAATCTTCGTCGTGCAACAGAGCGTGCTTCCGTCTGGGTAAATCCGTTCTGCATGTGCTCCTGTTCGCGCAGGTCGAGATGCAGGCGCATCTCCTCTTCCAGATCGGCATCAAACTGCCTGCGGCGAAACAGCATTGAAACTCTTCTTCCGGATTCACCAAAGAGGCTCATGGCATCGTCTCCTCAGGCAGTTTGAATTACCCGCGTAATCGCTCCGATCACGCGCTCAAACTGTGACATCTCAACTGCAAGCTGCTTGCGTCCCGCAGGCGTCAGCCGGTAATAGCGCGCGCGGCGGTTGCCGGCGGTCACGCCCCATTCGGCGTTGACCCAGCCCTTGATCAACATGCGCTGCAGCGCAGGGTAGAGCGACCCTTCTTCCACCTGAAGCACATCGTCGGACGTCCGCTGAATTGAGTCAGCGATCTCGTATCCATGCAGCCTGCCCTGACGGGCAAGCGTCTTCAGGATCAGCAGGTAAAGTGTTCCCGGCGGAATTTCATCTCGGTTCAAGTGGGCCTCCAGCGCCTTGGCATAGGTAGACTATGGCAGTCTGGAATATGATTCTGATCTTTGTCAAGGAAAAGTTTGCGTCTGTTGCATGGCAACAGGTATGCAAGGATTTGCATTGAGTAAAAGTTGATGAATGCAAACGTGTTTCGGCATCTCAGCCAAGCTGATTGGGCATCAAACCTCACCGGGGAGGAATTGAGATGAAACGTGTTCTTTCAACGGTTTGCTGCATCGCCCTTTGCTCGCTGCCTGCGCTTGCGCAGAAAGGAGCGGGGATGACCGACCAGCAGTTTGTCGACTTCGCTGCTCAGACGGACATGGTGGAAGCCAATCTTGGCCAACTGGCAGACTCCGCAGCTTCTTCCGACCAGGTAAAGAGCTATGCTCAGATGCTGGTTACCGACCACACGAACGACTATCACAACCTGTGGGACGTCGCTCACAAAGCCGATCTGAAGGTGCCCGACGCCATCGATAAGGCGCACAACAAGGCGATGATCGATCCTTTTCAGAAGCTGAAGGGAAAGAACTTCGACCATCGTTATGCGACGGAGATGGTTGCAGGGCATACCAAAGCAATTGCCATTTATAAAAAGGAAGCGGCGGATGCTAAAGACCCCGGCCTGAAATCTTATGCGGAACAGACGTTGCCAACCTTGCAGAAGCATCTTGACGATGCCAAGGCATTAGAGAAGGCGAAGTAGTTTCACATCGATTTCTCTCTACCGGTTTTGGAGCGAGACTGGAAGCGCAGGTGTGTCCAAACGGGTCTGGGTGCCCTCTCCGTACGTAGGTACCCAAAGAGGTAGTCGGGCTTGTGGATGGTTACGGGCGATGAGTCGGGCTTTCAGCCCTCTTCGGTTTGGGATGGATGCATGGGGTTCTCCGGCGCAGCAGTGCCTGCTTTGCCGGTTCACCCCATGCTGGTATAAGTCGCGCCGTCGGCGCTCAAGCAATTAGAAGGCGCTGACGCCTGCTTCGACGACAAGCTGCTCGACGCAGATGTTCATCGCTTCGCCGAGCTTCTTAAAGTCCTCTTCCCATTCATGCGTCCAATAGGTCTTGTCGCTGCGGCGGAGAAGATCGTTCCAGATGTTTTGTGCCTGCCAGAAGTTCACATCGAATGGCATCTTGCGCAGCGAGGTGGCGATGATGACCGCGTTATGGATAGCCCCTATGGAGCCAGGCTCGCCGGCGGCTTCGGCCTCAAGCTGGATCATTGCACGTTTCATACGCTGTCCTGCGGTGTAGCCGAGGAGTTGCGCGTCCAGCTCGATCTGGTCAGTTTCGGCGCGGTTGAGCAGACGATCAATCTCGACGGGATCGAACGGGTCTGCTTCAATGGCGCGACGCAGACTGGCGTTGACGGCAAAGCTTGAAGCCAGGGCCAGAGCGGGCGGAGCGGCGATATTGGACTCGATAAGAAAGTGCAGCAGCGAGGCATGATCTTCGTAGATCTTGCGCAGCGAGTCTTCCATCTCCGAGAGCGTGCGATTGAGAATCGTATTGAGGATGCGGTGCTGCTCATCGGCAAACAGTGAGGTCAGCGAATAGGAGGTGCTGCCGAAGAAGTGGTCGATCAGACGGATGACCTCTGGCAGATTGGCGCGACGCATGGCTTGGCTGATGTCGGCAGAGAAGCGGTTGAAGGCGTCCAGCTCGTCGGCTTCTTTGGGGTTGTAAGGCTTGATGGCGGCAGAGAGGTTCTGGTCGCCGAGATGAAGCACAGCGAAGCAGATATTTTCGCACTCTTCCGTCACACGAGAGCGGATACGGGCACGGCCCAGCGCAACCCGGCCGCGGCCGGAATTAAATATCTCGTGGCTGTCGCGATGCACATTGAAGCAGAAGATCTCTCCTTCTTCAGGATAGGTGCGAAAGATGGAGCTGATGGCGTAGTGCGCTCCCACCTGGTCGAGCCCAATACGCATACCGGTGACATAACGGCGGTAGACTTCAGCCCCGTTCTCCATCTCCGGAATATTGCTTTTCGCGCGTTCGAGGATATTGAGGAAACCGGCTTCGAGCGCGGCTCCTTCTTTTCCGAAGAGCCTGGCTGCCAACTGAAGAACGCGTCCGGCGTAAGCGATAATCTGCACCGTTTCGATGCCGGAGATCTCATCGAAGAACCAGCCGCAGCTTGTATACATCAACTGCAGGTGACGTTCGAGCTCGAGTAGTTCGAGTGCGGCAATGCGCTCGGAGGCCGAAAGCTCGTGGGTTGCATGGTTACGGAAGAATTCCGGCGATGCCGAGATTCGGTTCAGCACTACATGGATGTAAGCGTCGCGCGCTTCCCACAGGTCTTTAAGCAATGGACGCGCGAAGGCTTCGCACATGGGAGCGACGGCGTCGCGCAGATAATCGAGCGCCTCACGTAACGGTGCGCGCCACTCCTGGTTCCACCCGGGTTTACCGCTATTGCAGCCACAGTTGGAACGCCAGCGTTCAACGCCGTGAGGACAGCTCCATGAACTGTTATCGACGATCTCTGCTTCCCACTGCGGCGGAAATCGCTCGAGAAATTCGCCATAGTTGGTGAGCCGAGCCTGTTTTCCATCCTGAATCCAATGCATGGCGTAAGAGAGCGCCATCTCGCCCTGCTTGTGGTGGTGCCCATAGCTTTCGCCGTCGGTAGCCACATGCGAGAGTTGCGCCGTTTCCCCCTCGCCAGCGGCGTAGGGATGCAGCACATCGACCAATCGCCGGCCGAACTCTTCGCCGCTGTTCAAAAGACCTTCAAAGGCGATGGCGCGCGAGTTAGGGCCATCGTAAAAGAAGACGGCGATGCTGCGGCCTTCGTCCAGCCGAACGGTGTAGGGATGACGAGGATCGACTGTGGCGTCCGGCGTTCCCAGCCATGGCGCGTCTGCAACTGCCGACTTGCGCCGGACTCGCGCGCACTGGTGCGGGGCCAGAATGGTGAACTTGATGCCTTCCTGCGCCAGCAGATCGAGCACCGTGCGGTTGGCGGCGGTTTCCGCCAGCCACATGCCCTCGGGCTTGCGGCCAAAGCGCATCTCGAAGTCAGCGATACCCCAACGAATCTGGGTAAGCGCGTCGCGGCGATTGGCGAGCGGCATGATGATGTGGTTGTAAACCTGCGCAATCGCTGAGCCGTGTCCACCGTAGCGCAGGGCGCTGGCTTTGTCGGCGTCCAGAATCATGCGATAGGTGCGGGGCGCATTGTCCTCCAGCCAGCTCAGCAGCGTTGGGCCAAAGTTGAAGCTCATCCGCGCATAGTTATTCATAATGCGGATGATCTCGTTTTCCTTGTTGGTGATGCGCGAGGCACCGTTGGGTGCATAGCACTCCGCGGTGATGCGGTCGTTCCAATCGTGGTACGGAGCGGCAGAGTCCTGAATCTCGACGGTTTCGAGCCAGGGGTTTTCGCGCGGCGGCTGGTAGAAGTGTCCGTGGACACAAACGAATCGGGTATCTTCACCGGCCTCTGGCCAGGGCGCGGTTTTTTCAAGCACGGTTTGAGACTGGGCCATGTTCCTTTAGATGATATTTGTGCAGCCGCCAGATAGCGAATCGTGCACATCGGTTTTTCTTTCCAATGAAAGAACTGCCGTGGCTTATGCACCATTTTTATATGGTCAACATCCAACACATTATGACTACAAAAAATGAAATCAATGCGGGTGCGAGCGGGACGTTGACGATTGGCGGCGATATGACCGTCAACCGAATGGGATATGGAGCCATGCGGTTGACCGGCGAAGGCATTTGGGGTGAACCCGTGGACCGTGAAGGCGCAAAGAAGCTGCTACGCCGTGCTGTCGAGCTGGGCGTCAACTTTATTGACACAGCGGACGCCTATGGTCCAGCCGTGAATGAACGCCTGATTGGCGAAGCACTCGCGCCATATGGCGGAGGTGTAGTCATCGCCACGAAAGGCGGGCTGGTCCGCGTCGCGCCGCACAAATGGGAGCCGGTTGGGCGAGCGCCTTACCTGCGGCAAGAGGTTGAGATGAGCCTGCGCTATCTGCAGGTCGAGCGCATTGATCTATGGCAACTGCATCGCATCGATCCGCATACTCCGGTTGAGGAGTCACTGGGTGAGATTGCGAAGCTGCAGCAGGAAGGCAAGATTCGTCACGTGGGTCTTAGCGAGGTAAAGACGCATGAGATCGAACAGGCGCAGAAGATCGTAAAGATTGTGAGCGTGCAGAACAAGTACAACGTCAGCCATCGAGAACACGAAGACGTCGTGGAGTACTGCGAAAAGCACGGCCTTGCTTTTATTCCATGGTCGCCTGTGGGGGCAGGTAGGCTGGCGCGAGCGGGTGGCGCGCTGGAAGCGATAGCAAAGAAGCACGACGCGACCGTCTCGCAGATTTCGATAGCGTGGCTGCTGCATCGCTCACCGGTGATGCTGCCTATTCCGGGAACATCGTCGATTGATCATATGGAAGAAAACATTGCTGCAGCCGCATTACGGCTTAGCGATAAAGAGTGGGCCGAGTTCGAGCAGGCAGCGACAGCTTCATGATGTAGCGCCGTAGCGCTGTCAGTTAAGGGAAGGTCTTGATAGAGTCTTTGAACGCGCCCTCAGCGGCTAAAGCCGCTTTGCAAACTAGCCGCTTGCGGCTCGGCTAAAGCCGTGCCCTTAACAGAAGCCGGACTAATCAGAGGTTCCTTAATTGGAACCATCCCAATCGTTCCCAGCCAAGTTTCAACAAGATCTGGCCAGTGCGTAATCGGTAGTTTCGTGCGGCGCAGTCCGAAGGCGTGGCCGCCGTGCGCGTAAAGATGCATTTCTGTCGGAACACCAGCGTTCTTCAACCCAATGTAGTAGGCCAGCGCCTGGTTCACTCCGTCCACATTGTCATCCTCTGCCTGCAGTAAAAATGTAGGCGGAGTCTGGGCGGTAATGGGAATTTCGGGGTTCAACCCAAGATGTTTATCCGCGGTCGGCGGCACATGAACCACAAACTTTTTGGTGCCTTGCCTGGCATCCCACTCCGCCGCGGAAATCGAAAGATGCCCCGGATAGATGGGTATGGCGAAGTCGGGGCGGCAACTCTCTTTGTCAGCCGCATCGACAAGTGGATATAGACGCTTCGCGTAATGTGTGCTGATTGCCGCCACCAGATGGCCGCCCGCCGAAAATCCGAGCACACCAATCTTGTGCGGGTCGATATGCCATTCCGCAGCGTGAAATCGCACCAGCCCTACTGTTCTTTGAGCATCTTCGAGCGCCATGGGCAATTCTGGGTACGGTCCTGATTTCGGATACTCGCCTACATCGGTCACGCGATATTTCAGCAGCACACACGTAATCCCCTTTGCGGTGAGCCAGTCACAGACCTCCGTACCTTCAAGATCTATGGCCAGAATCTGATAGCCGCCGCCGGGAAAGACAACTACCGCTACCCCGGTATTTTTCCCCTTCGGCGAATAGACGGTCATGGTTGGCCGGCTTACGTTCTCCACAGCGAGCCATGACTTACCTGCGACGAGTTCTTTCGTAACCAGTTCTGTAGTCTCCGGCCCTTTCGTTGGCTGCGGGTCAGGAGCTGCTCCGGGCCATATGGGAACTTGAGTGTGTCCCGGTGAAGGCTGCCATGGCTGGGTCTGGGCGTTTGCACCGGCAAACGCAAAAGTCGTTAAGAGAGCAAAGATCAGGGCCTTCATTGGCAGTGGCAATCCTTCCAGAGGAGTGTTCCTAACCTACATCTGCGCGCTGTTGAAACAGGTTGTCCAGTGTGGTTCCTGTGTAAGGAAGCCGTTCATCCAATACAATCCCGCACATGGTGCATCGCTCCCTGCTTGCCGTTCTCTGTCTGGCCATTCCTGTGGCGGCACAAACCAAGGCTCCTGCCTCAACTGCGCAGATAAGGTCTTTCTATGAAGCGGGGCTTAAGCGCAACGGCATCGTTGGCAGCAGTCTCATGTTGATTCGCAACGGGCAGCTTGTGCTCAACGACAATTACGGACGCCAGAGCGCAACCCAGCCTGTGGATGACAATACGACTTACCACTGGGCTTCGGTCACGAAGACTTTTACCGGAATTGCCATTATGCAATTGCGAGATCGCGGCCTGATTTCGCTTGACGATCCATTGATTAAGTACATTCCCGAACTCGCGGCGGTGCACGATCCCTACGGTCCGATCTCTGCTATCACCATCCGCGAGGCAATGTCGCATTCGAGCGGCTTTCGCGACCCTACCTGGCCGTGGCGGAATGCAGACTGGCAGCCCTTTGAGCCGACCCAGTGGTCGCAGATTGTTGCCATGCTGCCCTATACCGAGATCAAGTTCAAGCCTGGCACGAAATATAGCTATTCCAATCTCGCAGTCGTCTTTTTGGGCGAGATCATCGAGCGCATCTCTGGCGACCAGTTTGAGGTATATATGCGGAAGAATGTCTTTGGCCCCCTTGGAATGGACCGGAGCTATTACGACCGCAGTCCATATACGCTGCTGCAATTCCGCTCGCATAGCTGGGACCTGAAAGACGGCAAATTCTTAGAAGACCCCTTTGATTTCAATACCGGGATTACCCGCTCGAACGGCGGACTCAATGCGCCATTGAAGGACATGCTGAAGTATGTCCAGTTTCTGCTGGGCGACCCCGCACATCAGGCGGAGTACGATGCGATCCTCAAACGATCCTCATTAGAGGAGATGTGGCGGCCGGTTTTGCCGGTGGTGCCTGATGCCGATTTTCCTTCGCGCCCGGGTGCTCACGACTCTGTTGCAGAGAGTTTCTTCGTTCATACTGACGGCAAGCTGACTCTGATTGGCCACCCCGGCTGGCAAAACGGCTTTCGCAGTCAGATCAATCTCGACCCTGCGACGCGTAGCGCCTACATCGTCGATTACAACACCGACGCGCAGGATGCAGAGCAAAATACGCGTGCCTTCAATATCGAGCTGCGCGATTATCTGATCGACCATTTCTTTGGGAAAAATTAACCGGCGAATAGATGCGCGGCGGTGGCCTGTGAAGCATCCAAGCGAACAAGACTCAAGGAGCACCCATGGCACAACAGATATACACCATTGATTCCGCCCATTCTGCGGTTCACTTCAGTGTCCGCCACATGATGCTTTCCAATGTGCGCGGCGAATTCACAAAACTCTCCGGCACGATCAACTTTGATCCTGTCGATCCTGCAGGCTCAACCATTGAAGCCAGCATCGATGTCTCTTCAATCAGTACACGGGATGCGCAGCGCGATACTCACCTTAAGAGCGCAGACTTTCTCGATGCTGAAAAGTTTCCTGTGATAACTTTCCGCAGCAGACAAATTAAGCTCCATAACGATGGAGCAGAGATCACGGGCGACCTCACGATTCATGGAATCACGCGCGAGGTGGTGCTCGATGTCGAGGGACCCTCGGACGAGATCAAAGATCCCTGGGGCAAGCATCGCGTTGGAGCTACGGCGACGACAAAACTCAATCGCAAGGATTTTGGCCTTACCTGGAATGCGGCGCTGGAGACCGGCGGTGTAATGGTTGGCGATGAGGTCAAAGTCACAATCGATATTGAAGCGGTGCGCGACTAATTGCGATTGGTGCAACCTTTGCAGTTATTATGGGAGCCGTCGCGAACATTCCCCGACGCGGCAATCTAAGAATTCGGGTAAAGGGAATTGCAAGGCCGCCGGTGTGCTGTTTCCAAAACGATTGCATGGTCTGCGCTCTTGGCATTGTTCGCTTTGGCGCCTGCCATCACCTTTGCAGCAGAGACACCCGCTACGCCTGCAAGTATCACAATCGTCCGTAAGCCCGGCCGGCAAACCGGCGTAGCGCAGATGATGGTGAGTGGCAAGGCGCGAAACATCACGAAACATGCACTTCAGGCCTGGCTCGTCCGCGATGGCCAAGGCGCCCTGATATTAGTTGCGCAGAAACATCACACTCTGCTGCGCTACTACGATCTCGATTCCGGCCGCCGTCGCGACCTCGGTGACGTTTCATTTCAGCATGGGACGCTTCGTGAGACGAAGCTTCCGCACGAGGGATGGGCGTTCGCACTCAGCGGAAGAGACGCGAACAAACAGCCGCTTATTCTGGTTGGGGATACAGCGGCGATGCCGGGGTTGATTCACGGTGGCAGCTCTCCTTCCTTTCAGCGCGATTCACTGACCTTCGCAACAACGTCAGGAAGAAAGACGGTATCGGTGGCGAATCTGCTCGGTACCAACCTGCACGATATCTATACTTCGAAGCCAGAGGAAGCCCAGACGCCGACTACGCCGGAGTATTTGCAGGTCTTTACCAATGGCACTGCGATGACGGTTACGCAGGACGGTGTTGTCCATAAGGGGCGCTGGCATAGCGATGGCAGCACACTCGACATTCAAACCGGAACATCCACCTTTTCGATTGCGCAGGCCGCCTTGGGAAAAGTTGAAGGTCTTCCTGCTGGAACACGCTTTTCTGTCCGCCTGCTCGAGCCGCTGTCGTCGCGCACAGCAAAGGAAGGCACTGTCATCCATGCCGTTTCGATTGAGCCGATAGTCGTCGATGGCAGCATTTTTCTGCCAGAGGGCTCTCGTATTGATGGACTTGTCACAGACTCACGCAATGTCGGCTGGGGTTTCAAGCATGAGACCGCAGTGCTCACAATCCTCTGGAACCACGCTACCTCTCCTGATGGGCACACGCTTAATCTCAATGCACGCACTTTTCAGGTAGAGAACGCTCAGGAGAAGGTGTCGGGAAAAGGAACGATTCAAGGGATTCGATCGACGGGAACTCCGGGCCACTCCGGCGAAAATGCGGTGCTCTCGCTGGCGGGCATCGATCCTATTGCTTACATCTTTGCGTCGGCCGCGGGAAGTGGCGTGCTCGGCTTTGCTGAGCCAGAGATTCTCTACAATGCCGGAACTGAGCTGATTCTTGAACTGCAAAAGCCGGTGATTACGTCTCAGACTTATCCGTTTTCTATTCGGCCTTCTGCCGGTTCTACTGCCGAGCGGGAGCAGCTTCAGGAGTTCGTGAAGACGCTGCCTTTCCGCACCCGCACGAAAGCAGGGAACAAAGTCTCCGATCTTACGAACCTGGTGTTTGTAGGCTCTCCTGAATCGCTTCATCGCGCGTTTCTTGCCGCCGGCTGGCTTCCATCGGACGAACTAACCGCCAGTTCGACGTTCCGTACGATGAAGACCCTCAGCGGCAACCAGACCTATACTCAGGCGCCGATGTCCGTGCTTCTGCTCGATGAGCGAGCGCCGCTCTATAACCTCGTCAAAACTACAAATACATTCGCCTCACGCCATCACCTGCGTATTTTTCCGACTACGGCGAAGCTTGACGGTCAGCCTGTTCTCACTGCGTCGTCAACGCAAGACATCGGGATTGCATTCTCGCGCAAACAAAAGACGTTCATTCATGTAATCGACGAACACATCGACAACGAACGCGCCAAGATCGTCAACGACCTCAAGTTCACCGGCTGCGTCGACAACATGGATATGGTGCCACGCCCGTGGGTGCCGCAAGATGCTTACAACTCTACTGGCGACCGTCTGCTTACCGACGGGCAGGCTGCGGTGCTTCACATTAATGCCTGCGATCATCCCAGGACAACGCCTGAGATTGTTCCTCCGCGGCCGAATCGTTTTCAGCGCGTTACTCGCGACACTACGTTGATCGTCCGCAATAGCCTATGGCGCGGAAATGTTGTCTATCAGGGAATCTCTGGTGGCTTCAAAGTGCACGACTATCTGCGCAGCAGCAGCGAGTTGCCCGAGGACTACGGATCGTGGCGCAAGACCGATGCTTCCGGTACCGAATATCAGGAGGCAGGCGCAGGCCCGCGGCTTCTACAGCGGACTTTCAACCCGCACGACCGCCTGGCTGAGCCGGACCATCTTCCTTATACGCCGGCGGTCAGCCATAAATGGGATCCTCCGCGGTACGAACTTGCTCTCGAAGGCGGTTATCTGCACTTTCATAACAACGATCTAAGCTACGTCGATACGCTTCTCATATCGGACGATCCTACTGATCCTTATTACGAGCTCGATCTTTACGATCGCGTGGAAGATGGCTGGGCTGTTGGCGGCACGGTCACTATCAATAGCTGGAAGCATTTTTCCAACGAGTTCTCCTACTTCCGCCAGCGAGGCAAATACACCCTTAATCTTGGCGTTTATACGGGCGATCCGAACCATCTGGACATTAGCGAAGATGCAGCATTTGAGTCTGCCCGGGTTGGCCTTGCCATTCGGCAGTTCGAATACAATCTGCTGGCCCATCTGCGGCCACCCACTTCGCGCTGGCGGCCTTATATTGCGGCTGGGCCGGCCTTTCAGCTTATTGCATTGTCTGATTCGCCGCTCAAAAAACCGGCAGGCCCATTCAAACTTGGGCTGGGCAATATTGGCCTGCTTAAGGCAGCTTTCGACTTCGGCAACACGCCACCGCTTGATGGCGGAGGTATCTTCCAGTTTGGTATGCAGTATGGCGCGGGGATCAAATACCGCGTTTCTCCGCGGGTGATGTTGCGTGCCGACTACCGCGAAACCTGGAGCAGGAATCCGGATATTATTCGCAAGAGCTATGAGGACTTTGAGATCGACTTCAACGATGGCAACTACACCAGCGATGTCATCGTTGTAAAACCGCCGGCAAAGTTCCTGCAGGATCGCTATACCCTGGGCGTCGCGTTTACCTTCTAGGGCATCGGGAATGTCTGATCTATCCTCAATGCGATATTTCACTCCTGAAAAAATAAAATCAAATTTAAATTGACATCTCATCCTGTGGCATGAGACTGTGACTGCCGTCCGGAAACTCCCGGACGGCTTCGCTTCAAAAATTGCGCTGATGTTTCGGCATTCTTTTCAGGAGATGTCCTTTATGCATCGTGTCTTAAGAAGCTTCACTCTCTCTTTCCTCAGCCTTATGCTGGGTTTTATCCCAGCTTTTTCTGTGCAACCAATTGGGGCGCAGACCAGCATGTCCGTGGACAGCTTTGATGGTCCAGTCACCAGTAATGAACTTAATTCTTTCAAAGCGTATGTCACCGCACAGACCCCGGCGGCAAACAACATTGGTAACAACTGGGCGCAGGGCCATAGCGGCGAACAGACCAAAGCTATGGGGCTGGTCTATGAAATAAGCCATGACACAGGCGTACTCGACCAGATGATTCGCTTCTGCGATGCCGTGTTGTCAGAGCGCAATGATCTTGCACCCTCACCTACTGGACAATATGTCATCTGGACCGGGCGCATCGACCCTGTTTGGCCCAATGATGTCAGCACTACACCTATTGGCACCGGCGGCGAGCAAGGCGATCCGGTAGGTCATTTGGGCAACTGTGCACGGCTCATTCTGCAGACTCCCTCGATCTGGAACAATACCGTGCCTATCGGCGATCCCGATGGTTACGGTGCAACGTATCTTGCACGAGCAAAGACCTATGTTCAGGGTGCCGATACCGCAATTGATGGCCACATCCTGAAGTCGCTGCTTGATCTTTCTCATAGTGACCACTATTACTTTTCCTCCGCTGGTCCGTACAAGCCCGGCCAGCCGGTGCCGTGGAACCAGGTCATGATGTTCAACTACGGCTTCCAGAATCTGGCCATTGCACACGACATCCTCGGCGATGACCCAACGCGTGCTGCGCACTATCACCAGATGGTGCAGGACAACATCAACTGGTTCTTTACCTCCGGCGTAACTTCCTATACGGACAGCGCTGGAAATACCGCTTATAACTGGGGCTATGCAATGCCCAATACGACTGGAGAGGATTCCAACCACGGCAGTCTCGATGTGAACGGCTTTTATCGGGCTTATATGACCGGCGAGTATGGCATAACAGCAGCAATGCTTACTCCATTCGGCAATACATTTGTGGACAATATGATCCTTGGCCCCAAAGATTATGCCGGCCGCATCGATGGCACATCGGGGTCAGGAAACTCGGCCAGTACCACGTATATCCGCAGTGGATGGCTCCTGACTGCAGATTTTCTTCCGGACCAATATGAATCTATGATGGCCGCTGACTTTACGCCGGGAGGCACGACCACCAGTATTGATCTGTTCTCGAGATTTCTCTGGCTCAAGAACAAGCGTTACCAGTCATTTACTTTCAGCGCATCGCCTGCGTCACAAACCGCAGGGCAAGGTGGAAGCACAACGTATAGCGCAAGTGTTTCGGCACAGGGAAGCTTTACCGGAACAGTCAATCTAAGTGTCTCCGGCCTTCCTGGTGGAGCGACTGCCAGCTTCAGCCCGGCGGTCATCAGCGGCGGCGGTTCTTCCACGCTTACTGTTCAGACTTCCGGTTCAACTCCTACCGGCACGTATCCATTGACGCTGCTTGCAACTTCAATGGGGGCTGTGACGCAGACGGCTAGCGTAAGCCTGGTTGTCTCGTCGTCTACTCCCGCGGCTGCACCCAGCTTCAGTCCCGGTGGCGGAACATACAGCAGTGCTCAGTCAGTCACGATGTCGAGCAGTACAAGTGGCGCTACGATTCGTTACACGACCGACGGCAGCACGCCGACCGAGACCCATGGCACGGTCTATTCCGGAGCGGTAGCTGTCAACAGCACAACGACCCTGCAGGCCATTGCTTACAAGAGCGGCATGGCTGACAGCTCTGTTACCGGTGCAACCTACACCATCAACACTGGTGGTGCGCTGCCTACAGGCTGGGCCGATACGGACATTGGTGCCCCCGGACAGGCGGGCAGCGCTTCCTATAGCGGCTCGACGTTCACCGTAAAAGGTAGCGGAGCGGATATCTACGGCACAGCCGATCAGTTCAACTATGTCTCCACTGCAGCCAATGGGGACATCACCATCACGGCTCGTGTTGCCACACAGCAGAACACCAATTCATGGGCCAAGGCAGGTGTCATGATCCGCGAAACCACAGCTGCAGGTTCCACTTATGTCGGTGTCTATGTCACACCGGCCAAGGGAGTCAGCCTGCAGTACCGTACCGCCACGAATGCGAGCGCAACCAATGGTCCGGAGACCACAGGACCGGTTGCACCTTATTGGGTGCGGCTCACGCGCTCCGGCTCTACCTTTACCGCCTCCACTTCGCCAGACGGGACCACCTGGACGCAACTCGGCACGGCGACTGTAAGCATGGCAACAAACGCGCTCGCAGGTTTGGCCGTTTCGTCGCATGACAACACGAAACTTAATACCAGTACGTTCGATAACGTCAGCATCAGCAATGGCGGAAGTAACGGGCTCGCGATCGCTGCAACTGCCGAGAGTGGCGACGATGGGGGTGGCCACACCGTAGGCGCCACCGTTGACGGCAACTACAACACGTATTGGCAATCGACTACAAATGGAAGCAACTCCGCCTGGGTGCAATATGACCTGGGCGGCAACCAGACGGTACACTCCGTCAAGATTGCCTGGTATCTGGGCAATACACGCTCCACCTGGTTCGATGTCGATACGTCAACCGATGGCTCAACGTGGACGACCGCGCTGAGCGGTGTTAATAGCAGCGGAACCAGTAATGCGCTGGAAACTTATAACCTCACGACTCCAGCGACTGCGCGCTATGTTCGCTATGTTTGTTACGGAACAAGCAGCGATAATGTAAATGCCATCTCTGAGACCCAGATCTGGTAAAGGCCATTGCAAGTGGCCCACATTCGCATTACAGAATGCGGGCCTTTAAACCAGCCGAGATTCGCCTTGAATGCCGCAGAGAATTTCATATGAGATCGTATGCGCCAGGCGAGCGTGGTCGTCTGCGGTTATGCCATTACCAAGCAGCACGACTTCATCATTTACTTCAGCATCAGAGATTTCAGTCACATCCACGACGGTCAGGTTCATGGAGACGCGGCCAATAATATTTGCTCGTTTGCCGCGTACGATCACCCAACCGCCCGGGATGGAGTTCGTTGACGAAAGCTCACGGCGCAGGCCGTCGGAGTATCCAACCGGAAGCAGCGCCAGACGCATAGCATGTGGCGCTGTAAATGCAGCGTTGTAGCCCACCGTATCACCTGCATTCACATTGCGTATGGCGATGATGCGAGACTTCCACGTCATCACTGGCCTGAGCTTCGGCTGCGCCAGCGATTCAGCGCCTTCAACCGGCAGGCAGTAGCCGTAGAGCGCGATTCCAGTACGTGCCATTGCTTGCGCTCCTATGGCCGCAGCTGCCTGGCGCAGCCATATCAGCGAGCCGCAGTCGCGTCCGTGCGAACTACTGTTGTCGATGGTCGATGAGTTTGCTGCATGAACCCACGATGGCCGTAGTCCTGCCGCAGCGATTGCGCTTAATGCCTGCTCGAATCGTTCGCGCTGTGCGAGTGTGAGCGCTGAGTCTGCTACTTCGGCAGAAGCAAAATGCGTCATCACACCTTCAACATGCAGCGCCTTCTGCTCGGTCAACCATGTAAGCAGAGAGTGCAGTTCTTCGCCCGGCGCTACACCCTGACGGGCCATGCCGGTATCGATCTCCAGATGCACATTGAAAGGCGCGCCTGCGCGTTGCTGCCGCGCAGCCTCGGCCAGCCACTCAATCTGATCGCGCGTCCAGACCACCGGCGTCAGCCTGTGCCGCACAATGGCTTCGGCATCTTCGGGCTGCAGGCCCGACATCACCAGGATTCTCGGTGCCTCGCCCACCATGGCGCGTACTGCTGCACCTTCCGTTGCATCGGCAATGCCTAACCATTGCGCGCCCGCTTGTATCAACACAGGAGCACATTGCGCCAGGCCATGACCATAGGCATTTGCTTTGATGACGGCCATTACTGGCATATCTGCGCCGGCAACCTCAACCAGCGCGCGATAGTTTCCAGCCAGCCGGTCGGCTGAGATCTCTAAACAGCTTTTCACACTCAATATCGTAACGTGCCGATAGAGCAATTCTCCTGTTACTGTGAAGCGAGAGATTTCGAGGAGCGCCGTTTTCCTCGAAAGAAGCGGCCATAAATCCGAAACTACTCTTATATCTCTACAGGAGAATTGCTTGAGGCGCGCCCTCATGACTTACTGGTGCTTGCCTGCCAGACGTTGAGGCAACTTTCATGAAGTCTTCCAATGCCTGTCCTCGCCGCGGCACAAAGGTCCGGTCGAGCACCAGCAACTCTTCCATGCGATCAATGCGAAAGGCGCGAAAATCCTT
>DASRSR010000182.1:0-12925 GCA_035656355.1 Edaphobacter sp. | reverse complement strand
AGCCGGTAATGCCGCGAGCAACGCCACGGTCAGCAATACGAATGCCGGTAGAACCAACATCGCCGGATCGTAACCTTTCACGCCATAGAGCAGTGTCGCCACATACCGCACCGAGGCCATCCCCAGAGCCACGCCGACAACCGCGCCCGCCAGCACCATCGCAAACACCCGCAGCGTCACCAGCCGCGCAATATTCCCAACTGCTGCTCCCAGCGCAATTCGAATCCCGATCTCCCGCTCCCTCTGAATTACGGAGTAGTACAGCACTCCATACAGTCCTACCGCAGCCAACAGCAGAGCTACCGCGGCAAAGAACACGCCGAGCGTCGCGAGCAGCCGCTCCCGCACCGTCTGCGACGCAATCATCTCCTCCTCCGTGCGCACACTGTATATCCTGAACTCCGGGCGCGCCTGCACCACCATCCGCCGCAGTGTCTCCGCTAATGCTGCGGGATCGTTCCCTGTGACGCGCACATTGAAAGCCCCATTGCGCATCGGGACCGGCACACCCTGATCGTCCACCTGTTGATACGGCATATAGAACACAGGTGCATTCACCTCACGAACATTCTGATAAAGCACATCGCCAACCACGCCCACCACCGTCACTGGCTTCTTGCTGCCTGTCGGCACAAAAGTTCTGCCTACCGCATTTACGGAGCCGAAATAATCCCTGGCAAACGTCCTGCTCACCAGCGCCACCGGAGGAACACCGGCGGTACCGTCACGCTCAGTCAGATCGCGTCCGTCGATCAACGGGATATGCATCACGCCCAGCCATCCCGGCGAGACGGTCAGAGTCTGCACCAGCTCCGGACTGGTCGCGCCGTTCACCGTGATGAAGCTACCAAAGCTATTCCCGCTCAGCAGTGCAGAAAGCGAAAGCCCCACTTGCTCCACTCCCGGCGCATGACGCAGCATCTCCGCTGTCTGCTCCCACACCGTTGCCGGCATGGAATGTGTCGCCGTCGTATCGATCACTACGAGACCCTGCGCCGCAAAGCCCAGAGGTCTCTGCATCAGATTGGTGAAGGTCGCCATAAACAGCCCCGCTACAAACAGCACAACAAAGCAGAAAGCTACCTGCGCTCCAATCAGACTGTGCATTAACCGCGACTTCGTCTCCGGATCTTCTCCGCCTTTCAAAGCAGTCACCGGCTCGATCGATGATGCGCGCAGTGCTGGAATGACTCCAAAGAAGAGTGTCACTCCGAGCGCCAGTGCAATACCAAATGCCAAAACCGTCCAGTTCGCGCCGAGCACCAGCCGAACGGGATGTTGCGGCGTGCTGATCTGTGTCACGACAAACGGCGCGGCCTGCCAGGCAATGACAAATCCCAGCGCAGCCGATGCCAGTCCAACCATTCCGCTCTCGACCATGACCAGTCGCACCAGCCGTCCATGCCCCGCGCCCATGGACACGCGCACCGCCATCTCGCGTGCCCGGGCTGCCGCCTGCGCACTCATCAGGTTGGCAACATTCACGCAAGCGATCAGCAGCACCATCGCTACGAGAAAGCTCAGCACACCAAGTGGCAGCCGATAGTCCTCCTGGGTCCGCGAAACTCCGGTCGGCGCTGGCTCCAGCTTCGTATGCCAGCTTAAGAAACGCGTGAAAAACTGACTGGATCTTCCGCTAAAACCTTTCGCGCGCTCCCGCTGGTCCGCTTGATACACCGCCTCCAACCGATCAGCAACCGGTCCTTCGGTCGATCCCGGCTTCAGCGCGACCAGCAGGTTGATCCATGACCACTCCGGATACTTCACGCCGATATACATCGTCGCCGGGAGAAAGATATCCGTGACCGTTCCCGGCTCGGTGCCGGTAAAACCCTTCGGTCCTACGCCAACGATCTGGTAGACGTTATTCCCCATCTCAACGGCGCTGTCGCCCATATGCAACGTGCGTCCGATCACATGAGGATCGCGTCCGAACCGTCGCGTCCAGTAGTCGTAAGAGAGCACCGCATAAGGGTGCGCACCGGCTTTGTCGTCATCGCTCTCTGTCAGAAGCCGTCCCAGCGCAGGCTTCAGGCCAAAGGCCCCGAACATCGATCCGGAGACATACGCAATCTGTGTCTTCTCCATCTCCTCGACACCTGCAAAGGTCACATCTTTCCGCAGCCCTGAGACACCGATCACCGTAGCCTGGTCCTTCACAGCATCACGCATCTGCTTAAATACCGGATACTCGAAACTCCTCTCCGTGTTCGGCTTGCCATCGCGAAAGCCCATCCCCTCCCGAAATACCCCATACAGCCGGTCCGGATGGCTTACCGGCATCGGCCGAAAGAACAGTGCATCCACCAGACGGAACGCCGATGTGCAGGCTCCAATTGCCAGTCCCAGCGAAAGCACTGCCGCCGCTGTCGTTACTTTCCGCTTCATCAACTGCCGCCACCCGAAGATCACATCCGCCCACAGCGAACCAAGCCACTGCCCCGCACGCACATCGCGGCACTTTTCCTTATGCCGCTCCACCCCCAAAGCCTTCTTCGCCGATATCCGCGCCTCTTCTATCGAGGCCCCAGCCTCCACCAGTTCCTCCACCTTATGGTCCAGGTGAAACTGGAACTCTTCATCCAGTTCGTCTTCGAGATTCTTCTTGAGAAAGAGCGACTTCAATCGCAACGGCAGAGTCGTGACCCAGCGCATGATCTTCATCTCTACACCTCCTCAAGCCGCAACACCTGCGAGACCGCTGCTGACAGTCGCTCCCAATCGGCGGATTGCGCCTTCAGCGCCTTTCGCCCGCTCGACGTCAATGAATAGAACTTGGCCCGGCGGTTGTTCTCCGTCGGCTTCCACTCGGCTGTAATCCATCCACCCAGCTCCAGCTTGTGCAGCGCCGGATACAACGATCCCTCGCTCACCTGCAGCACATTGCCGGAGACAGCCTTCAGGCGTTGACTAATAGCCCAGCCATGCAGCGGCTCCAGCGCAAGAATCTTAAGCAGCAGAACGTCCAGCGTTCCTTGTACGAAATCGGATGGTTTGCTCATAATCCCCTCGGTTACCGAGAACAATATATCTCAGCACCTCTCGGTAAGCAAGAGGAGGGCCGGAGCAGGACTTTCGGATGAGGTTACAAGGTGCGCTGCGTATCACTGACGCAGCATTTCGTGATTAGCCAAAAGAATCTGGTTGCGATTTGTGCAGATAATTGCACACAAGTCTGTGCGGTGGTGCGGGTTGGATCAACGAAAGCGTTATCTTCCGTAGTTCCAAAGTGCTACATCCTCGGGACGATTCCAGTATTAGCTTCGAGCTAACTGGTTTGTTGAAGGTGCAAGATGAATGCTCACGTCCCTCCCCTCGTTGGCTCTTACGATCCGTTCCTAGTCATTGTCTCGGTTCTGATTGCCATACTGGCAGCATATGCAGCGCTTGATCTGGCTGGTCGCGTTACTGCGGCCCATGGAGCCGCCCGCTTCTGGTGGCTCAGCGGCGGCGCCTTCGCCATGGGGCTGGGCATCTGGTCGATGCATTACGTAGGCATGGAGGCGCTGCGCCTTCCGGTGCCGGTACGTTTCGACTGGCCACTGGTTCTGCTTTCCATGCTCGCGGCTTTTATCGCGTCGGCGATTGCGCTGTTTGTCGTGAGCCGCAAGACGATGACGATGACATCCGCCATTATTGGCAGCGTGCTCATGGGCGGCGGAATTGCCGCTATGCACTACATCGGCATGGAATCGATGCGGCTGCCGGCGATGTGCATGTATTCGACCGGGCTGGTTGCTCTCTCGGTCGTGCTGGCTGTCGTGATTTCGTTTGTCGCCATGCTGCTGACCTTTGGACTTAGAGAGCAGATGGCAAGCTGGAGCTGGCGCAAGTCGGGAGCAGCTATCGTCATGGGGCTGGCGATCCCGATTATGCACTACGTTGGCATGGCGGCGGTAAGTTTTACGCCTGCGCCGCTGCCTGCTTCGGAACTGAAGCACGCGATCAACATGTCGGAGCTGGGGCTGCTTGGCATTGGTCTGGTTACGCTGATCATTCTTGGCCTTGTCTTTCTGGCTTCGATGATGGACCGGCGTTACTCGGTACACGCCAAAGAGCTGGAGATGCGCGAAGAGCGTTATCGCCTGATGGCGCAGATGGCCGAGGAGCGTGAAAGAGCGCGTGCCGCCGAGGCGGGCAATCAGGCGAAGAGCGAGTTTCTCGCCAACATGAGCCATGAGATTCGCACGCCGCTCAACGGCATTATCGGGATGACCGATCTTACGTTGGGCACCGAGCTGACGCGAGAGCAGCGCGACTATCTGGAGACGGTGAAGCTGTCGGCCGATTCGCTGCTCAACGTCATCAACGACATTCTGGACTTCTCGAAGATCGAAGCGGGCAAGGTGGACCTGGAAGAGATCGACTTCGACTTGTACGAGTGCATCGAAGGCGCGCTGAAGTCGCTTGCGCTGAAGGCCGATGAGAAAGGGCTGGAGCTTCTCTGCGAGGTTGCACCCAAGGTTCCGGAGACGGTTGCAGGCGACCCGGGCCGGCTGCGGCAGGTGCTCATCAACCTTGTGGGCAACGCGCTGAAGTTTACCTCTGAGGGTGAAGTTGGCCTCAAGGTGCAGGTTGAGGCTGTGGAGGAAAAGGCGGCGACGTTGCACTTCACCGTCTCGGACACAGGGGTTGGCATCTCTGCGGACAAGCTGAACTCAATCTTCGAATCGTTCAGCCAGGCCGACACTTCGACGACGCGTGAGTTTGGCGGAACCGGCCTCGGACTGACGATCTCCAAACGCCTGATCGAGATGATGGGTGGCCGTATCTGGGTGGAGAGTGAGTTGGGCGTTGGCTCCCGCTTCCACTTCACTGCAAAGCTGAGCACAGAGATTAAGCGCGCACTGGCAGTGGAGCCCGAAGCGACTCCAACAATTCTGACCGGAGTTAAGGTGCTGATTGTCGATGACAACCGCACCAATCGCCGCATTCTCGAAGGGCTGGTAACGCGCTGGGGAATGAATGCCACTTCGGTTTCCGATGCAGACAAGGCACTTACCGCTCTTACAACAGCACTTGAGGCAAATGAGCCTTATGGCCTGATCCTGACTGATATGCACATGCCGAAGACGGACGGCTTTGGACTGGTGCAGCAGATTAAGCAGAGGCCCGCTCTTTGCGCCTCGACCATCATGATGCTGACCTCCGGCGGTCAGCGCGGCGATGCTGCCCGGTGTGGAGAGCTGGGCATCTCCGCCTATCTGGTCAAGCCTGTTCGCCAGGCAGAGTTACGCGAAGCGATTTCGCGGGTACTTACCCCGAAAGAGCAGATTGGAGCTGTTCCTATGATTACTCAGAGTGTTCTGGAGAGTGATCGCGATCCTCAGAAGACGCTTCACATTCTTCTGGCCGAAGACAATCCTGTAAACCAGAAGCTGGCGACTCGTCTGCTGGAAAAGCGCGGTCATAAAGTGGTGCTCGCCGCGAATGGAAAACAGGCGCTGTCTGCGCTGGAGAAGAGCGATTTCGATCTGGTGCTGATGGACGTGCAGATGCCCGAGATGGACGGCATTCAGGCGACTGAGAAACTGCGCGAGATGGAAAAGGGCACAGGAAAGCATCAACCCGTAGTCGCAATGACTGCGCTGGTGATGAAAGGCGATCGCGAACGCTGCATCGCCGCAGGCATGGATGGCTATCTTTCAAAACCGATTCGTCCGCAGGAGCTCGATGATGTGCTGGATGCGTATGTGGTTCGCGAGCGGGTCGACTTTACTCCCGCTGCCGAGCCTGTCGCGCAGGAGCCATCTGTCGCTGTAAATGAATTGCTAGAGCGGCTGGATGGAGATCGCGCATTTCTCGCCGAGCTTGTTGATCTGTTCCGCAACGACTATCCGGCGCACATTCGCAGCGCCCATGAAGCTGCGAGGACCGGCGACGCTGCCACGCTACAGCGGGTTGGCCATGCACTGAAGGGCGCTTTGGGAAATCTCTCCGCGCCAATTTCCTCCAGGTTGGCGGGACAGCTTGAATCCATGGGTCGAGCCGGCAATGTGGAATCAGCCGATGCCGTTGTGAATGAGTTGGAAAAAGAGCTGGGTCATGTGGTTGAAACGCTCGACAGCATTTGCATGGAGACGGCCCGGTGAAGATTCTTCTGGCTGATGATGACCCTGTCTCACTCCGGCTGATGCAGCGGACGCTGGAAAATTACGGCTATGAAGTGATTACCGTAACCAACGGAAGGCAGGCAGCAGAGCTGCTGTGCAATCCCGGTGGACCGCGGCTCGCGTTGATTGATTGGATGATGCCTGAGCTGGATGGCCCTGGCGTTTGTGCTGCCGTTCGTGCCAGACAGGAAGAGAGATACGTTTATATTCTGCTGCTGACTTCGCGGCAATCCAGCGCGGATGTTGTCAGCGGCCTTGAGGCCGGGGCCGACGACTACCTGACCAAGCCATGTCATGCGGCGGAGCTGAAGGCGCGTCTGCACACGGGAATCCGTATTCTTCAGCTTGAAGACAAACTGGTTGAGGCGCGAGAGGAGATGCGCTTCAAAGCGACCCACGATGCCCTGACTTTGCTGTGGAACAGGGGCGGCATCCTCTCGCTGTTGAATAGTGAGTTGAGCCGTTCGGCGCGCAACCACACTCCAACATCTCTGCTGCTCTGCGACGTCGATCACTTCAAACGGATTAACGATACTTACGGACATCCGGTGGGAGATGAGATTCTGCAGCAGGTCTCTTCGTTTCTGCGACAGCTTGTGCGGCCGGAAGATGCCGTAGGCCGCTATGGCGGCGAAGAGTTTCTTATTGTGCTGGGAGGATGCGACAACGCAAATCTGAGAGAACGTGCAACCCAGATCTGCGAAGAGATCAGTCATGTTCCCTTCATCACCAAAGAAGGCCCTGTTTCGGTGTCGCTGAGTATCGGAGCGATCACCATTGAGCATTGGGACAACTCGCTCTCGATGGATAGCTTTCTGAAAGAAGCCGATGCCGCGCTCTACCGAGCCAAGGCCGAAGGGCGCAACCGGGTTGTCTACGCAGAATCGATGGCTTCTTTGTAAACATGTTCAGCAAGACTTCTATCTCGTGACTACTTTGCCCGTGTACGATGGTCGGGCAAATGATCAGGCAGATATTAGGCAGATATTGATGAAGTCTTTGAATAGGAAAAGCCATTGGTTGGGCTCATCACGTAAAAGTAGTACGCTACATAGTATTACGAACGTGAGAACTCGATGCTGAAAGCCAGAGATGTTTCGAAAGCGTGTCGAAGGATTCGCGCAGTCACGCTTTGTCTGGTGCTGACTCTGCTGTGGATGCCGTTGACGCTGACTGCTCAGGCCCACGAGGTTTCTCTTCATGGCCAGGTGGTTGATCCTACCGGAGCGCTGATTCCGGGGGCGACTCTCACCCTTACGCGCGGTACAAGCGTATTTACCACTGCGTCTTCCACCAATGGGCAATACCGCTTCCACGACGTTCCGCCGGGTACTTATCAGCTCACAGCGGATGCTACGGGTTTTGCGCAGCTCATCATCACCGACCTAAAGCTTGCCGCTTCGCGCCAGTTGAATCTCTCGCTCAAAATTGCTACGGACCAGCAGCAGCTTACGGTTGGCGCGCAAGCGGAGGGGCTTAGCGTCAGCTCTGAGGAGAACGCGACCTCCACCGTAATCAAGGGGAAAGATCTCGATGCCCTGTCCGACGATCCTGACGTGCTTCAGTCTGAACTGGGAGCGCTTGCCGGACCCTCTGCAGGGCCGGATGGCGGACAGGTTTATATCGACGGCTTTACCGATGGCAAGCTGCCACCGAAGTCTTCTATTCAGGAGATCCGCATTAACCAGAATCCGTTTTCCGCGGAGTACGATCGCATCGGCTATGGCAGGGTCGAAATCATCACCAAGCCGGGGGCATCGAAGTTTGCCGGTCGCGTCGGCTTTGGATACCTCAACTCTGCGCTTGATACGTCGAACTCGCTTGTCTCTGTGCAGCCGAGTTATCAGTACTACTCTTTGGGTGGAAATGTTACCGGGCCGCTCGGGAAGAAAGCGTCCTTCTTCTTTGCGGGGCAATACTGGGAGCGGCAAAACCAGAGCATCGTCAGCGCAGTCAATCCAGCCAATACCACGGAAAAGATCAGTGAGGCCTTTCCTGCTCCTTACTCTACTTTTCATGCGGCTCCTCGGCTGGATATTCAACTCGGCAAGCATACTTTGGCTTTTCAAGACATCATCTTTCGAACGATCCGCACTGGCAAAGGCGTTGGAGAGCTTGCTCTTCCCGAGCAGGCATCAACCGGATACGACCTGGCGAATATCTTCATGGTGCGGGACTCGATGCTGATTAACAGTCATCTGGCCAACGAGCTTGCCTTTCGCTGGTGGCGAGACAGCAGCCATCGCACCCCTGCCTTCTACACTCCATCGATTACGGTGCTGGGTGCCTTCACTACGGGAGGCAGTTATCAGGGGCAGGCGACCGACCTTACCCACAACCTCCAGCTCCAGGACAACGCTACCTTAACCGCCGGTCGCCACACCATGCGCTTTGGCGGGCTCATGCGGGCTTACAACGATGAATACACTTCACACGCCAGCATTAATGGAAGCTATCAGTTCCAGTCGATCACGGACTATCTGGCGGGCAAGCCATCGCTCTATAGCGCAGCCGTGATCCGCAATCCGGTGGCGCATGTGCTCTCGACGGATGCAGCACTCTTTTTTCAGGATGAATGGCGATGGAAGCCGAATCTAAATATTGGCTATGGACTTCGCGTTGAAGGACAGAACCGTATCCACGACCACATTGATTGGGCGCCGCGGTTTTCTCTCACGTGGGCTCCGGGCAACTCTGGCAAGAGTGCACCCAAAACTGTGGTGCATCTGGGCGCGGGCATCTTTTACACGCGCTTTCAATACAGCTACCAGCTACAGACCATTCTCAATAATGGAGTGTTGCAAAGAACCTATACCGTGCAGAATCCTGATTTCTATGATCCTGTAACGCCTATTCCGGCATCGGTCCTTGAGAGCGCGGGCAGCTCTACGCTTACCGTCAACACACTGGCGCCGCATTTCCATGCCGCGCAAAACGTGCAGACGGCTGTGGGTGTTGACCAAACGATTGGCAAGCTGACGACTCTTACTCTGAGCTATCTGTACACGCAGGGTACGCATCAATACTTCACCAACAACGTTACAGCTCCGGTCTTTGATCCGGCGACTTACACTGTCTCCGGCCCTGCGCCGACCAGTTACAACTATCAATATCAGTCGGGCGGCATCTTCAAGGAGCATCAGCTTATCTTCACGACGAGAGAGCGATTCAGAAAGCTCTCGTTGCAAACTACCTATACCTTCAGCCACGCGAACAGCGATACTCAGGGAGTAACGTCCTTTCCATCGGTCGCGCAGAATCCGCGCTTCGATTATGGCCGCTCCCTTTTTGGTATCACTCACAAATTTCAGGCAATCGGTACATGGTCCGCTCCCTACGGAATCGCATTCAGCTCGATGCTCTTTGCGCAGTCGGGCACGCCCTATAACGTTACCCTGGGCAACGACCTTACCCAAAATAACCAGTTCAATGCACGGCCTACTTATGGAACCTGCGGCGCTGCTGACGTCGTCAACACCGCCTTCGGCTGTCTCGATACCAATCCTGTTGGCAAAGGGGAACGCATCGTCCCATTCAATCTCGGCACCGGTCCTGCCAATATGGTGATGGATATTTACGCGGTTAAATCGATTGGGATTGGCCCCAGAAGAGAATCAGCCAGCGGAGCGAAGCCGGCTGTTGCACCTGGTCATGCGCCTCGCTCCTATGCGCTCAGCGTGCAGGTCGGTGCAACAAACATCTTCAATATTGTGAACCGCGCCGCGCCCAACGGTATTCTCAGCTCGCCTCTGTTTGGCCAGTCGCAGGCGCTGGCTGCGGGACCCTATACCTTGTCCTCGCCGGGAAACAGAACCGTCTATCTACAGACGACGTTCGTTTTCTAAAGCAGCCTCATCTAAAGCAGTTACTGGCGGTTGAGGCCGAGCAGTTGGAACTCGCCGTCGTAATAGCCTTCCAGTTCTTCTTCGTTTTCGATGGATGCACGCCGCAGCGTGCCTAGCGCAAGATGGATTGCGGCAGCAGCAAAAACAATCGGCAGAAGCCGCCACAAATTTTTCTCTATCCATTGCTCCATATAGATCACCGCAAAGATGAATGCGGGAAATACGCCGAAGTATAGCGTCAGCATCAGCGGAAAACTGGTTCTGCCCGGCATGCGCGGTTTGTTGAACGGAACGCTTTGCTGAAAGCAGAAGAATCCGTCGGTCAGCAAAAGAGCAAGGCAAAGTCCAACGACGATCTGCACCAGCAGGTGGCGTATATCCCATTCGGCTGCGCAAAGCACACCGAGGATGCAGTACATTGTGCCGAGTGCGCATAGAAGCGCCCAGCGATGCGCCGCGGCGGTGCACTCGGCCATATCGACCCCGGTCATGCGAAAGATCCATCCGGCGGGGAGGTTGAGCGGAAACGCAAAGGCACTGCGCAGGCCGGCGACGACCCAGAACAGAAGCAGCGGCATCAATGCATGAAGTCCTTTGCTGGAGAACATCGGCTGGATGCTGCCTGCATGAGTGCGGAAGGTTACCGCGCAGGCCAATGCGACGGCCAGGCCGCTGCCGCAGTAGATGGCCAGATACACCTGGTAGCGGTTATTGCGTGCCATGGTCTGCCCGATGAAGTGAAAGACAGCACGCTCCCCTGGACGATGGACCACATTATGCAGCAATCCAGTCAACCAGCGTGAAGGCGGTCGCCGTTTGCTCGAAGTTCCTTCAACGGCCATTCTGCGCATTCGCGCCCATGCCAGCGGATAGGTCAACAATACCGCCGCTGCCGCTATTCCTGTTCCGCAAAATGCATACCGCGACATCTCGCGGGCGAACGCCGGCGCGGCGTCTCCGTGGAGCAACTGCTCATACACACCCAGAAACCAAAACGGCGGCATCCACCGCGCGATTCCCAGTCGTCCGGATAGCAAGGTTTGTATTGCATCGCCATAGAGCGCATAGTGCAGCATCAGCAGCACCAGCGCCATCACCGAAAGCATCTGCACCACTGGCGAAGCCACGCGAAATCGAGCGCCGCCCAGTAGGCAAAGCAGCACGCCGCCGATTGCCAGAACCAGCAGCGCCGCAAAGATGCCAGCCAGCAACACCGCGGCGGTATGCGCGTAAACCTGACGAAAGAAGTCGCCTTTACTGACTGCCGGCAGAACGAACGCCCCAAAGATATTGCAGCCCACCAGAAACAACATCATAAATGTAACCAAAGCAGTTACCTTTGCGGTGAGCATCTGTCTCGGCTTCAAAGAGAGCGGAGTGAGAATGACGAAGTCCAGCCGGTCGGGAAACAGCATCTCCCACTCGAAGATTGCGACCATGCCCGTGACGACGAAGGAGAACAACACAAAGAAGTACTGGTCTTCGATAGATCCCCAGAGTGACCGGCGCGGATACTGGTTCTGCAGAAAGAATGCCACCATCAGACCGGGCACAGCTACGGCAGAGATGGCGCGCACCACAGTGGTGAGCGTGTCTCCTTCTACCTGGATGGTGTCGTTATCGAAGAAGCGGCGGAAGAAGTGGACGACCAGGATCGCTGTTCGGTTTTGTCTCTGATTTTCAGGCATGGCGCACCTTGATGACATCGACCATTTCGCGTGCGATGCGTTCGGTATCGGTTTGCTGTACCAGTTGCGCAAAGACGCTCTCCAACGTTGGCAGCTCCATCAAACGGGTCAGCTCGCCGGGCGCCGCATCGGCAACGATCTTGCCTTTGGCCAGCACGATCACGCGATCGCATATCCGCTCGACGACCTCGAGCACGTGCGAGATATAAAGAATCGCTTTGCCTTCGCCGGCCAGCAGCGCCATCAGATCTTTGAAGAGCCGGGCAGAGACGGCATCGAGTCCGGAGAGTGGCTCGTCGAAGACAATCAACTGCGGATCGTGCAGCAGAGCTGCGGCAATCAGCACGCGCTGCTTCATCCCTTTGGAGTAATCGGAGAGCGCGGAGTACTGCGCTGCTTCCAGCGACATGAGCTGCAACAGCGTCCGCGCCTTGCGCTCGATCAGCCTCTCCTGCATTCCTCGCAGGCGGCCAACCAATTGCAGATACTCGAGGCCAGATAAATGTGTGTAGACCTGCGCCTCCTCGGGAACGTATCCAAGCTGGGCGCGATACGAGGCGAGATCGTCGTGGATGTTGCGGCCTGAGAAGAAGATCTTGCCCTTCGTCGGCTGAATCAGGCCGGTGATCATCTTTACCGTTGTCGATTTGCCGGAGCCATTCGGCCCCAGATATCCCAGCACTTCCCCGGCGCGCAGCACAAGACTAACGTCGCTGACGGCGGGTATGCTGCGATAGGTTTTGGTGATGTGGTCGAGGTTTAGCATCCGGGTCTCCGTTGGTACACTATGTAGTGTACTAGTTATAAAACTAGCATACTACATAGTGATGGAGGGATAGGAGAAAAGATGATGCCCCCTGGTGCTACCCTCTGATTAAGCCCCGGTTTTGAAAGGGCGTGGCTTCAGCCACGCCGCAAATTGCTCATATTGAGCAGGGCTTTAGCCCCTGAGGGAATGCTCTCGAACTAAATCCGACCTTCTTGGTGCTACTCTCATCACAACCCTAATGTCAGATCAAAAGAACAAGCTCTACTACGGAGACAACCTTCAGGTCCTGCGCGAGTACATATCCGACCAGTCGGTTGATCTCATCTATCTTGATCCACCTTTCAACTCGCGACAGGACTACAACGTCCTGTTTGCGGAAAAAGACGGCAGCCGCTCGGCCAGCCAGATTACGGCTTTCAAAGACACCTGGGAGTGGAACGAAGAGGCCGCGCGCAGCTACGAAGAGGTTGTAGAAAATGCCGCGTTTTCCACAGGGGGGGGGGGGGTAGA
>DASRSR010000181.1:0-34382 GCA_035656355.1 Edaphobacter sp. | reverse complement strand
ACCGTGCTTATGCAATGTACTTCGTTAAGTACATCGAAGGAATGAAGGCCGAGGGAATTCTAATTGATGCCATTACGGTGCAGAATGAGCCGCTAAACCCCAAGAACACGCCAAGCATGGTGATGCTTGCACCTGAGCAGGACAAGTTCATCAAGGAAGATTTGGGGCCTGCGTTTCGCAAAGCGGGCCTGGCGACAAAGGTAATTCTGTATGACCACAACTGCGATCGGCCGGATTATCCGATTTCGATTTTGAAAGACCCAGCCGCATACCAATATGTCGATGGGTCTGGTTTTCATTTGTATGGCGGCACCATCGACGCGATGTCGAAGGTACACGATGCTTTTCCTAAAAAGAACTTGTACTTTACCGAGCAGATGGTGGTTGATCGTCCGGGTACCGATCAGACAAAGATTGCCGATCCGGAGGCGCGTATTGTGATTGGCGCAACACGCAACTGGAGCCGTAATGTTCTGCTGTGGAACCTCGCAGCCGATCCGCAGTTTGGGCCGCACACAAATGATGGCGGATGCACGATGTGCGAAGGAGCAATCACGCTGGACGGCGATCATGTCACCCGTAATCTGGCGTTCTACACCATTGCGCACGCATCAAAGTTTGTCCGCCCAGGTTCGGTGCGTATTGGCTCCAATGAGCCTGATTCGCTGCCGAACGTTGCATTTCAAACTCCGCAAGGAAAGACGGTCGTCGTTGTAGTGAATAGAAGTGATAGCGCCAAACAGTTCAACATTGAATATCGCGGTAAGGCATTCACAGCAACACTGAATGCAGGAGCGGCAGGCACTTATATCTGGTAGACCGAGAGGTGATGATTTGGGCTGGAAGGGACTTCGATATGCGGCTGCAGTGGTGACGTTAGCTTTTATTGCAGCGCCTCTGTGGGCAGCTTCGTACTATACGCTTCGGCCTAATGATCCGAAGGCTGTCTATCTGGTCCGTGGCGGTCATGGGCTTCATGGCGATGGTGTCGCCGACGACAGCGACGCGATTCAGCAGGCTATCAACAAAGTGCAGGAGACGACCGTGCAGGGCATCGTCTTTGTGCCTGAGGGACGTTACAGGATCAGCAAAACGATCTTTGTATGGCCCGGTATCCGGCTGATTGGCTATGGAGCGAACCGTCCGGTGCTGGTGCTGGGCAAGGATACTCCGGGCTATCAAAAGGGAGTCGGCTACATGGTGATGTTTACCGGTGGCCGCCCAAAAGCGGAAAGCCGCGCACCGCGACGCGGACGGCAGGTGATGGGGATCGTACCGCCGAACGATCGCATTCCCGATGCCAATCCTGGCACCTTCTATTCGGCTATGAGCAATATCGATATAGAGATTGAGGAAGGCAACCCGGCTGCGGTAGGGATTCGCTTCCATGTGGCTCAGCACAGCTATCTTGCGCACATGGACTTTCGCATCGGCTCCGGACTGGCTGGTGTGCATGACGTCGGAAATGAGGCCGAAGACCTGCACTTCTATGGTGGCCAGTACGGCATTATGACGCGCAAGCCTTCACCCGGATGGCAGTTCACGTTGCTCGATTCCACATTTGAAGGCCAGCGCGAAGCGGCCATCAAGGAGCATGAGGCTGGACTGACGCTGGTGCGGGATCGCTTCAAAGATGTTCCGACAGCTATCTCAATCGATCCCGGCTACGCCGACGAGCTATGGGTGAAGGATGCACGCTTTGAGAACATCAGCGGACCCGCCATTGTCATCAGCAATGAATCCAACGCAAAGACAGAGATCAACTTTGAAGACATCGTCTGCCGTAGTGTTCCGACATTTGTGAACTTTCGTGAGAGTGGAAAGACGCTCAAGGGTGTAGGGGAGATCTACCAGGTAAAGGCGTTTACCCACGGGCTTACGTTTGCTGTGCCCGGTGCTGTGCCTGAGATCAAAACAGCATGGGATGCTCATGCATTGAGCTCGTTCCCGGCTCCGGTGCCGACCGATATCCCCGCGGTACCTGCGCAGAACACCTGGGTTAATGCGCATGATCTCGGAATAAAGGGCGATGGAGTGACGGACGATACAGCAGCGATCAAAAAAGCGATTGCCGAGCATCGCACCATTTATTTCCCTTCCGGATACTATGTTGTGACCGATACGATTACGTTGAAGCCCGACACTGTTCTGATTGGGTTAAGCCCGACGACAACGCAGTTCGACTTGCCTGACTCTACTCCGGGATTTCAAGGGCCGGGTACGCCGAAACCTTTGCTGGAGGCTCCGCGGGGCGGAACGAACATCGTTACCGGTATTGGGCTATATACCAACGGCATCAATAGCAGGGCAGTCGGCGCAAAGTGGATGGCAGGCGCGAATTCGTTGATGGATGATGTTCGGTTTCTTGGCGGACATGGAACGTTTTATGCCGCGGGGTCGATCTATAACAACACGCACACCGCCGATTCCAACATCAAGCGTAAGTGGGACAGCGAGTATCCCAGTCTATGGGTAACCGACGGAGGCGGAGGGACCTTCGCCAACATCTGGACGCCGGTGACGTTTGCTCAGGCCGGAATGTACATCTCGAACACTTCGACTTCAGGCCGTGTTTATGAGCTTTCAAGCGAGCACCATGTCCGCAATGAGGTGAAGTTAAACCACGCCTCCAACTGGCAGATCTACGCGCTGCAGACGGAGGAAGAACACGGCGAAGGCCCGTTTGCATTGCCGCTGGCGATCGATAACTCCAGCAACATCACAGTTGCGAACTATCACAGTTATCGAGTTGTCGGAAGTTATCAGCCATTTCCTTATGCAGTCCGGATCTCGCGTTCGCACAATATCCGGCTGCGCAATATTCACGTGTACAGCGACAGCAAGGTGTCATTCGGCAGCTCAGTTTTGATTGAACGGCCTAAGGACATCGAGGTACGCGAGCGCGAGTTTGCCGCACTAACCATCAATGATGGCGTCGCAACCGTACCCGAGTCTGGAACTCATGCAACGGTGCTCGCTTCTGGAGCAAAGGTAAAGCGGCTGGCGACCGGGTTCTTCAGCATCTCAGGAGCAGCAGTCGACAATCAGGGGCAGTTGTACTTTGTCGATGCCCACTGGCAACGCATCTATAAGTGGTTGCCGGAGCTAAACAACCCTGTCATCGTCAGCGACAGCCCCTTGTCGCCTGTAAACCTTGCCTTCGACCGAGCCGGAGATTTGATGGTGATCTCTTACGACGGCGATGGTACGGTATACAGCTTCAATCCGAATCTGCCGGAGGAGAAACTTACATTTCTGAAGCCGCAACCCGCTTCGACCCATGCATCGCTGACCGCTGTGCTTCCGGTGGATTACTGGCGCAATGAGAACGATTTTACGGAAGCGGTCCCTGTCCGTAAGCCATATCAGTATGTCTCGCCCGATGGCACAACATTCATTCCTGCCGGAGAGGACTTTGTCAGTGGCGCGCTGTACTACGGCACCAAGATGGCTGATGTGCTGCGTGCGTTTGGACTGGCGCGTGCGATACCCGGGCATCCTTTCTACGTGAGCGACGAGTCGCAGGAGAAGACCTACTCGGCCGAGGTGGCCGCTGACGGAACGCTGGGCGGTCTGAAGCTCTTTGCACAACGCGGCGGCGAGAGCGTCGCGCAGGATGCCGAAGGAAATGTCTACATCGCTGCAGGACAGATCTTCGTCTATAACCGTGCAGGCCGGCAGATAGGCACCATCGATGTTCCGGAGAGACCTATCGATATTCTGTTCGGCGGAAGTGACGGGCGCACTCTATTCATCCTGACTCATACATCGCTCTATTCGGTTGAGACCAGGGAGAAAGGATTGGAGACCGTCTGGCATCAGAGATAAGCGCGCGTGTTGCTGAGTTGCCGTGCCGTCTGTCGCTGCATATAGTAAAGCTGCGTGATGGAGCCTACCTCATCGGTATCATCGTCTAAGCCGCAAACACCAGCATTCCGCCGGATGATTCGCTGGCTGAAAAGCGAGGCACTACGCTCGGATGCCACGTACCAACTCTATCTCAGGATGAAGTTTGGAACGAGACAGCAGCTTGCGGCAGTACCGAAGCTGCCGCTACCCAATCGAACATTGAAGAGCCGTGCAGAGTGGGAACTTGCTCTGTCCGAAGCGGCTGCTGCCCGGCTCCCGCTGCATCCCGATGACGAGAAGAATTGGGACCATCTTGCCGCAATCTTCGCCATTCTCGCAGAAACAAGCATTGCCGCATGTGTGCTTGATGCAGGTGCGGAGTTTTACAGCAATGTGTTGCCCACGTTGTTTGCATATGGCTACCGCAATCTTTACGGAGTCAATCTCTCGTTTACGCGCGAGGCACGGCGCGGACCGATTCGTTATATGCCCGGCGACATTACGCGACTGCCCTTTGAAGACGGCTACTTCGATGCAGTGAGTTGCATGAGCGTAATTGAACATGGAGTCCCGTTGGAGACTTACTTCCGCGAGATGTACCGTGTGCTGAAGCCGGGTGGTCTGTTGATTACTTCGACTGACTACTTTCCCACTGCAATCGATACCGTGGGAAAGATGGCGCATAGCGTACCGATCAAAATCTTCACTCGGGGAGAGATGGAAGATATGTTGCGGCTGGCCGAGGCACTCGGATTCGAGCGTACCGGGGAGCTCGATCTCGATTGCAATGAAAGACCGGTACGATGGCAGCAGTTTGAGCTGGAATACAGCTTTGTGATCTTTACGCTGCGGAAGAAGAAAGCATAGATTCCACCCAATTTAGAAGTAAACAAGGACAAATACAGGGATCTCCACTCGCCTGCGCTTCGGTCGAGATGACGTGCATCTCATGTGTTCTGGCGGTTGCGTTGGTTGGCTTTGGTAAGGCTGCCTTTGATCTGGTTCCAGGTAACGATCCAGGGGACAATCAACGAAAAGATCAGGCGCGCCACAAGCTGGCTGTAACTGGCGCGTTGCAGGCTGCGCCAGTCCAACCGAAAGGCGAAGTAATTTTCCAGCGCAAAGATTACAAAAAACGGGATAGGACTCCAGCGCAGTGCGATGACCGCTGCGACTTCGGCGATACAACGAGCCAGATTGCGGAAGAGTCGCGCCGGACGTATGCCGAGGGCCCCATCGGCGACGGCGTAACTGGCGAGCTGACGTATTGCCGAGCCGAGAGTATGCCGGGGCCGGTAAAACGCCTTGGCTCGTTGTACGAATGCAGGTGTGACGAGCTTACGGGCTTGCGCATCGAAGAGCGTATCTTCACCGAGCAGAACAGTCTCGGGAAAGCCCCCCGCGCGCTGCCAAAGTTCTTTGCGGAAGGCCATCGAGCGAGCTGTGCAGGACTTGGTTGGTTCATTCGGGTCAAGCTTTACTCCAAAGAATGGAGCCGAGGCCACATCCCATACTGTGGGCGCATCGGGATAAAGGCATGAGCCGCCGACGGCGTACTCGGCGGTACCGGATGAAATTGGCTCGGTCAGGTTTGCGAGCCAGTCATGCCGATAGAGACAGCCGGCATCGGCGCAGGCAATGATGTCGGACGAGGCAGCGCGGATAGCGACATTGCGGCCCCGTGCAATGGGCCCGGGGGAATGTTTGAGGTTGCAGCTTTCGTCGCGAATAGGAACAAGTGTGGGATATTGTGTCTTGGCATTCAGCAGCCACTCCCAGGTACCGTCAGTCGAGCCGCCGTCAACAATAATGACCTCGTCCGGGGCCAGTGTCTGGTCAGTGACAGTGACGACGAGTCCGGGAATGTCGTGCACTTCGTTGAGGACGGTTGCTGTAACGCTGACGGCCATATCTCCTTATTAACGCACACGCGTTGCAATGGCTTTTCGGAGACAATGGAGCAAAGGGAACAATCCAATACCGGAGAATGACCGTCGATGAGTTTCATCGCAGATGCAGCAGTTGAAGATGTTAGGAGCGGGTTGAGCGCATCCCCGAAGATCAAAGTTCTGAAGCTGCATTCGGAGGCACAATTGCCAAAGTATGCACATATTGGCGTGTACGGAGATCTGGCGGCTGACATGTACGCTGTCGAGGGAATGGCAATTGCTCCCGGAGCGACCGTTGCGGTGCCAACGGGTATTGCAATGGAGTTTCCTTCGACTCATGGTGCACTGGTGGAAGATCGTTCCGGCCTGGCAATGCGTGGAGTAACAACATTGGCCGGAGTCATCGACCCGGGTTATCGCGGTGAACTGAAAGTGGTTATGACTAACCTGAGTGCGGCGACGGTGGATATAAAGGCTGGTGAGCGGATCGCGCAGTTACGGATTGTGCAGCGCATTGAGGCGCAATTTGAAGAAGTAACGGAGCTGGCCGAGGCAGCGCGCGGAGCCGCGGGGTTCGGCAGCACGGGTGCATAGCACCTTCAGAACGTTAATAGACAATTCCTCCACATCATCTCGACCGAAGCTGTTTTCGGCAGATTCCTTGAAGTATCAGGCTGTGCAGGAAATGACAAATACAGGGATCTCTCCGCTCGCCTTCGCTTCGCTCCGGCTCGGTCGAGATGACGTGTGTTGGTGACAGGGTCGAGATTAGGCGCTTCGGTCGAGATAACGTGTGTTTAGGGTGGGTTTGATGGTCCCTGTCACGGCGGCGGAGTATGCTTTGCTCATCATTTCCGGAGGATTGCCATGAGTGAGATCGCGAAGAATGGAATGGTGTGGCCTTCGCTGGCGTGGAGCGAGTGGGCGGCAACGGCAGAAACTCTGCACATGTGGACGCAGATCGTGGGCAAGACTCGGCTGGCGCTGACTCCTCTGCAGAATCACTGGTGGAACGTGCCGCTGTATGTAACCGCGCGTGGCCTGGGAACCTCAGCCATGAACTATGGCGACGATGTGCTGGACATCGAGTTCGATTTTGTAGCCCATGAGCTTCACTTCCGCCTTGGCTCAGGAAAGATACTCGCGATGAAGCTGCGGCCACAGACAGTGGCTGGCTTCTATAAGGAATATCTGAAATGTCTGGCCACGCTGGGGGTCGAGGTGAAGATTGATCCGATGCCTTGCGAAATAGCGCATCCAATTCGGTTCGATCAGGATACGGAGCATAAGTCTTACGACGGCGAATATGCGCACCGGTTCTGGCGTGTACTGGCGGAAGCGGAGAAAGTCTTTCGGCGGTTTGGGACCGGATTTCTGGGCAAGGTTAGTCCGGTGCATTTTTTCTGGGGCAGCTTCGATCTGGCAGTAACACGGTTCTCCGGGCGGTCTACGCCTCCGCGTCCGGGAATGGACAGTATTCAACGCGAGGCCTACTCGCACGAGGTCATCAGCGCTGGATTCTGGCCGGGTAATGGCGGCTATGGCGCGGCGGCGTTCTATTGCTATGCCGCTCCAGTGCCGGAAGGATTGGCGGAGGCGAAGGTGTTTCCGGCCGCTGCGGGATGGGATAACGCCTTGGGAGAGTTCATCTTCCGGTATGAGGATGTGCGAGCCGAGGCTGCGCCCGAAGATGCGCTGATGGCGTTTTTAGAGAGTACCTACGCAGCAGCGGCGAACGCCGCAAAGTGGGATCGGGCTGCGCTCGAACGGCACTGAGGCGAGGTAGTCTGGCATCTGTGCCGCAAGGCGTGCTGCACGTGCGACAATTAAGGAGCGAGCCATGCCCAATACGCAAGTTCAGCCCCCAGTTCAAATCCCCACCCCAGCTACCATTACGCCAGAGCTGCTTAAGCAGCACAGTATTACGCCGGACGAGTACAAGCGCATTGAGTCTTCGCTTGGACGTGTGCCCAGCCTGACGGAGCTTGGAATCTTCTCCGTGATGTGGTCGGAACATTGCTCCTATAAGTCGTCGCGGGTGCACCTGAAGCGGCTTCCGACCAAAAGTGAGCGTGTGGTGCAGGGGCCAGGCGAGAACGCCGGCATCATCGACGTGGGCGACGGCTGGGCCTGCGCCTTCAAAATTGAGTCGCACAACCATCCCAGCTACATCGAGCCTTACCAGGGAGCTGCCACCGGCGTGGGAGGCATTCTGCGCGACATCTTTACCATGAACGCCCGCCCGCTGGCGGTGATGGACTCGTTGCGGTTCGGGCCACTGGACGAGGCCGAGCCGGACGAAGCGTTGCGGCAACGCAATCATGCGGTTGCGACAGGCATTGTGCATGGCGTGGCCGGATACGGCAACTGCTTCGGCGTTCCGAACCTTGGCGGCGAAACGCGATTTGAACCCTGCTACTCCGGCAATCCGCTGCTGAACGCCTTTGCGCTAGGGCTGGTTCGCAAGGACGAGATCTTCTATGCCAAAGCGGTCGGCGTTGGCAATCCGGTTATTTACGTCGGCGCAAAGACAGGGCGCGACGGCATCCACGGCGCCACGATGGCCAGCGAGGAGTTTACCGAGGGTAGCGAGCAGAAGCGGCCTAACGTGCAGATGGGCGATCCGTTTATGGAGAAGCTGCTGCTGGAGGCCTGTCTGGAAGCCATGGCCACTGGTGCAGTATTGGGTATTCAGGACATGGGCGCGGCGGGCCTGACGTGCTCGACCTGCGAGATGGGCGCACGCGGCGAACTTGGCCTGACAGTCGAGCTTGATCGCGTACCGCAGCGCGAGACTGGCATGTCGAGCTACGAGATTATGCTCTCGGAGTCGCAGGAGCGGATGTTGCTGGTGGCCGACAAGGCACGCGCGCAGGAGGTCCTCGACGTCTTCAGCAAGTGGGGCCTGGACGCCTCCATTGTCGGTTCCGTTACAGCAGAGCCGAATATGCGCATCACGCAGCACGGTGAGCTGGTTGCCGATATTCCGAATAGGTTTCTTACCGATGACGCTCCGGTGTACCACCGCCCGGTAGGTACGTGGCAGGCTCCGGTGCCGCTCGATCCTCCGGAGCACGTGCTGGAAGAACTGAAGAAGCCGCGTGACTACACCGCCGACCTCAAAAAGCTGCTGGCGAGCGCGAACATCTGCGACAAGCGCTGGGTGTACGAGCAATACGACTCCATGGTGCAGACCAACACTGTGCAGGGGCCGGGCGGCGAAGCCGGGGTCATGCGGATTAAAGGTACGCAGCGCGGTCTGGCCATGGCGCTGGCGGGCAATGGCCGCTGGACCTACCTCGACCCCAAGCTGGGCGCGATGCACGCCGTCGCTGAGGCAGCGCGCAAAGTCGCCTGTACCGGCGCGACTCCGGTCGCGGCAACGAACTGCCTGAACTTCGGCAATCCGGAGAAGCCGGAGATTATGGCGCAGCTCTCCGCTGCCATTGACGGCATCGCCGAGGCCTGCACCGCGCTAGGAACGCCAATTACCGGCGGCAACGTATCGCTCTACAATGAGACGAAAGGCGAGGGAATCTATCCGACACCGGTACTGGGGATTGTCGGGATTATTGATGATGTGACGAAGGCTGTGCCGAGCGGGTTTCAAAAGGGCGGCGAGCGCATCCTTCTGCTCTCGGCCAATGCGTTCCGCGATGCTGGTGAGCGTCTAATCGAACAATTCGGCTCATCAGATTATGCGAAGACAGTTTTGGGTTCCTTCTGGGGCAGGCCGCCGCGCCTAGAAATTGGTGAAGAGGCAGAGCTTCACAAATGTCTTGCCGCGCTGGCAGAAGAGCGCCTGATTACGTCGGCCAGCGATGTCTCCGATGGTGGTATTGCAGTGGCATTGGCCAAGGCCAGCTTTGCTAAGGGAATTGGAGCAGCAGTCAGCCTCGATCATGTCGATGGCGACGCCATTGCAACGGAACTTTTCGGCGAAGAAGCAAGCGCGGTAGTAGCAACCTGCACCGATGCAGCCTTTGCGCGGCTGATGGAGGTTTGCGGACAGTTTGGCTTTGTAACAGTACGCGACATCGGAACAACTGGAGGCGGAATGCTGGACATCTTTACGGCGAGCGGCTCTGCTATCTCAGATTCAGTCTCCGCACTGAGATTGGCATGGGCTGGTGCTCTCGATGCGCAGCTTGCAGATGAGGTGGTGACGGCATAATGGATACTTTGCTGGCTCTGCAGAATAATCCGGTGGAAGAGATTGACGAAGAAGACTTCACGCCTTTCGACAAGCTGCGCGAAGAGTGCGGCGTCATGGCCATTTACAACCATCCCGATGCTGCGCGGCTGACCTATTGGGGACTCTATTCGCTACAACATCGCGGCCAGGAATCTGCTGGTATTGCCAGTGCAGACGGCCATCAGGTCAACGACATCAAGGGCATGGGGCTGGTTTCGGAGATCTTTACCGACGAAGTTCTGGCCAAGCTACCGGGACACATTGCTATCGGTCATACTCGCTACTCCACTACGGGCGACTCAGCGCTGCTGAATGCTCAGCCTATCTCGGTGGAGAGCACCAAGGGACTGATTGCCATTGCGCACAACGGCAATCTGGTGAATCTGGGCACGGCACGCGAACGACTGGAGCGTGATGGCGCACTATTCCAGACGACCAGCGACTCCGAGATCATCATCCAGTTAATCGCGCATTCGAAGCAGACGACGCTGGTCGATTGCATTGCCGAATCGCTGTCACAGGTAGAGGGCGCCTTCTCCATCGTCATGATGACGCGCAACCGCATCTTCGCCGCGCGCGATCCGCACGGGTTCCGTCCGCTCTCGATGGGGCGCATTCCGGGTGAGGACGGCGCGCCCGACACCTTCGTGTTTGCCTCGGAGACCTGTGCCTTCGACCTGCTTCATGCCAAATACGAGCGCGATGTGATGCCGGGGGAGCTGGTAATGGTCTCGGAAGACGGCGTGACCAGTCGCTACTTCAATACGACGACCAAGCAGGCAAGCTGCATCTTTGAGCACGTCTACTTCGCCCGGCCCGATTCGAAGATATACGGCCGCTGGGTGCAGCAGTCACGTGCAGAGATGGGACGGCAACTGGCGCGTGAATCCGGCGTTCCAGCGGATATGGTGGTGCCGGTGCCGGACTCCGGTGTGACCGCCGCCATTGGATACGCAGAAGAATCGGGTATTCCCTTCAATCTCGGCCTCATCCGTAATCACTACGTTGGCCGTACCTTCATCCAGCCGGAACAGCGGACGCGCGACTTCGGTGTGCGCATGAAGTTGAATCCGGTACGGTCGCTGCTGGAAGGCAAGCGCGTCATCCTGATTGACGACTCGATCATCCGCGGCACCACCTCGCGCAAGATCGTCCGCATGGTGCGCGCCGCCGGAGCGAAAGAGGTGCATCTGCGCATCTCATGCCCGCCAACCATCTCGCCTTGCTTTTATGGGGTAGATACTCCAAGCAAAAAGGACCTGATCGCGGCCAACCACAGCGTCGAAGAGATCTGTAAATTCATCGAGGCCGATTCGCTGGCCTATCTCTCGATGGACGGTCTCATCCACTCTTGTACCATCGGCGATGCTGAACCCAACAGCTACTGCCTCGCTTGCTATACCGGTAATTACCCCACCCAGTGGGTCGATGTATCGGAGATCCTTCCCGCTACGGCTGGCGTCAGCTAGCCAGTTACATGTGCGAGTTTCTGCGGTAGCGATTTCAGATAGCGTTTGTACTCTGCCATTGACCGTTCGCAGCGTTGCGCAAACAGCTTTGCCAGCGTCGAAGAATCGCCAAGCTCTTCGCAGGCAATCTGATTGAGCATAAGCCAGTCGTGCCAGCGTCCGCCTGCCTGCTGTATCTCCTCGAAAATTTGTGCAAGTTTGCTGTCTTCAGAGATCGATTCGGCCATGTAGCGCGACATCTTTGCCGCTTTGCGTATTTCATGCATCTGTTCGGCGCTCTGGCTGACTGCCGGACTATTGTGCGTATACCAATCGCAAACAAGATCTGCCAGCTTTGCTACTGCAAAGGGGGCGGGTTTGGCTGCCTCTTTGGCTTCAACCAGAACTTCCAGAGCTTTTGCCAGTTTGCTCCGATGCTCTTCAAGCGTATTCAGCAATCTGGCTTCTTCTTTGTGCCGATGTTGTTTCAGAATTTTGCGAAGCTGACGCGCTTCTTTGCTTTGGCTTCCTGTGCCCGATTTAATAAGCTTGCGCTGCACGTCAATATCCCGCACGCGCCCTGCTGCCTTGCGCAGCTTCCCTAACAGCTCCACAGGCTCTTCTGTCGCTTTGCGCTTCTTTTCTGCGCCTGACAGCATGGCAAGCAGCTCAATCTGTGCCTCAATGCGCCTGGTTATCGTCCGTAAATGATGGACCGGCTTTGGCTTCGGTTTCGCGGCAACCACGGTCAGTGCTGCTTCGAGCGAAGTGACAAGCTCGCGCAGGGTTTCGACAGGCCGCACACTCGAACCAGATGCCATACCTGGTTCGGATGCCGATGGTTGAGGAGTTGGTTACATGTTGGATGGAGGCGGATATGCCGGAAACTGATAGCGGTTGCGGCGCACAAGGTAAACGACCAGCCAGATGATTCCAATCAGGATAATCAGCGGAGCAAAGGGCAAAATCAGCCAAAAGCGTCCAGGAAGAATGCTCTGGCCACCATGAACGACGGCGTCTGGAGCAAGATTTGCGTCTCCTGCGGCAATCGCGACGTCGCCAGCTACTTCGGATTCATTGCCAAGGTTCAAGTTGCCGCCAAAGATCGCCACATCCCCTGAGATGGAGTGCATAGGGTCAACAGTGACGTTGCCCATAAAGACGGCAACATCGCCCGTGACGTCCCCATGAATATGGACGGAGCAGAAGGCGCAGGCGATGTCCCCGGCGGTCTCGCCTTCGGCGACAGTAATATCGCTGCCGAAGCGGGCGCGGTCCTGGCTGGCATGGGCAAGGGGAGCGGCGAAGACGAGAAGAAGTGCAGCGGCAAGGAGCAGCTTTGGCATCGAATTTCCTCGTTTGCGGTAGTGTACGGCGATTCCGGCAGTTTTGGATGCGGAATTAATCGGCCATTCGTTCGGTTGCTCCCCAGCCCTGGGCCGATTGGCTTGCCTGCGCACTGGGGAATCGCGCCTTGGGCGTCCCATTCTGGATGCTAGGCTTAAAGAGCATGAGTCACGAACTTCCGAAAGCATATGATCCGTCCGTTATTGAAGAGCGCTGGGCCGAATACTGGGTGCGCGAGCACCTGTTTGACGTCGCCACAGCAGAGGGTACGCAGAAGGGCGTAAAGAAGTTCACCATATTGCTGCCGCCGCCGAATGTTACCGGCCGCCTGCATATGGGACACATGCTCAACCAGACGGAGATGGACATTCTCACCCGTTGGCACCGGATGTCGGGTGATGTCGCGATGTGGGTGCCCGGCACCGATCACGCCGGTATCGCCACGCAGATGATGGTCGAGCGGCAGCTCGCCAGCGAAGGCAAAAAGAGACAGGAACTTGGCCGCGATGCCTTCGTCGCGCGCGTGTGGGAGTGGCGTGCTCACTATGGTGGCGCGATTCTCGACCAGATGAAGCGGCTAGGCGCAAGTGTGGACTGGGGCCGTGAGTACTTCACCATGGACGAGCGGCTGAGCGTCGCCGTGAAGGAGGCCTTCGTCCGCCTGCATGAGCAGGGGCTTATCTATCGCGGAGCGTACATCGTCAACTGGGACCCCGCGATTCAGACTGCCGTCAGTGATCTCGAGGTCGAGCACGAGGAGCGCACCGGCAAGCTCTACTACATTCGTTATCCCTTCGCCGATGGCTTAGGATCAATTGTCGTTGCAACGACGCGGCCGGAGACGATGTTGGGCGACGTTGCAGTTGCTGTGAACCCAACCGATGAACGTTACCTGGCAGCGCAGGGCAAGATGGTTCGGCTGCCGCTGAGTGGCGTGAACGGCGGCCCGGATCGCGAGATTCCTGTGCTTGCCGACGACTGGGCGAAGGCCGAGTTCGGCACCGGCGCAGTCAAAGTGACTCCCGCACACGATCCTAATGACTTTGCTATCGGGCAGCGGCATGGTCTGCCCAATCTGACGATTCTGGATGAGACGGCACATGTGCTGTTGCCTGGATCGCCATATCACGGTCTGGACAGGTATGCGGCGCGAACAAAGATCGTCGAAGACTTGAAGGCGCAAGGTCTGTTGGTCGATATAAAGGATCACACTCTGGCCATTGGAGTCAGCCAGCGCAGCGGCGCTGTCATTGAGCCGCGGCTTTCGCAGCAGTGGTTCATCAAAATTCAGCCGCTGGCGGACAAGGCGATCGAGGCGGTCGATAAAGGCTACATCAGATTCACGCCGGATCAGTACCGCAAGACCTACGACGAGTGGATGAAGAACATCCATGACTGGTGCATCTCGCGCCAGCTCTGGTGGGGACACCGCATCCCCGCCTGGCACTGTGAGGCGTGTGGAAAGACGACGGTAGCGCGGGAGACTCCGGTGAGGTGCGAGCACTGTGGATCGGCTGAGATTCTGCAGGAGACCGATGTTCTGGATACATGGTTCTCTTCAGGGTTGCTCCCCTTTACTGTGTTCGGCTGGCCAGGAGAACAGGGAACAGGGGACAGGGAACAGGGAACAGGGCCGACAACAGACCTGGCCGCGTTTTATCCGACTCAGTTGCTGGTGACGGGCTTCGACATCCTGTTCTTCTGGGTCGCGCGCATGATTATGCTGAGCTGCCACTTCATGCTCGATGTGCCGATGCCGGATGGCAGCAGGCGCGAGTTGAAGGATGCGGTTCCGTTCCGCGAGGTCTACATCCACGCGCTGGTACGCGATGCCGAGCGGCAGAAGATGTCCAAGACCAAAGGAAATGTCATCGATCCCATCGAGATCGTCACGAAATACGGCACCGATGCCGTTCGCTTCACCTTGGCCAGCATGGCCAGTCCCGGTACCGACATCGCCTTCAGCGAAGAGCGCACCGATGGCTATCGTGCGTTCGCAAATAAGATCTGGAATGCGGCGCGCTTCCTGTTTATGCAGGTGGATCGGGCGAGGGCGGCGGGTTACAAAATTTCGATGGTGGATGCCGGAAATGCCGTTACCGAGCTGCCTCAGGAAACACCGCTGGAGACGCGCTGGATCTTTGGGCGGCTCAGTGCTGTGTGCGGGGAGGTAGACCGTGCACTGGCGGACTATCGCTTCGACGAAGCCGCAGCAGCGGTATATCAGTTCTTCTGGGGCGAGTTCTGCGACTGGTATCTGGAACTGGTGAAGCTACGGCTTGAGTTCGGTGAAGGCATAGAAAAGAATGCTGCAACAGCAGTTTCGCTGGCATCGCTGGTTGGTGTGTTCGAGACGGCATTGCGGTTGCTGAGCCCCTTTATGCCTTTCCTGACTGAAGAGTTATGGCATGCGCTTTATGAAGGCAACCCGCCTGCAAAGTCAATTGCGCTCACAAAGTATCCACAGGGGAGCGATTTTCCTTCAGATGCGGCTTCGGTCAACGCAATGTCCACGCTGCAGGAGCTAATCGTCACCATACGGGCGCTGCGCAAGGACCTCGGTGTTCCCGAAAAAGAGGCTGCGCCAATTCAGCTTCACGCAGAGAATCGCGTACTGGCACTGGCCGACGCCAACGCCGATATGCTTTCCAGGCTGGCGCGAGTCGCGTCTATTGAGTTTGCCACCGAGCCGCTGACAGGGGGTAATGCGCGTTCAACAGCCAGCTTTGATGTTGCCGTCCTTTATGAGCGGCAGATCGATGTTGCTGCTGAGCGTGAGCGCCTGACACGTGATCTCGCCAAACTGGAGAAGGGATTGGCAGCGGCTGAACGCCAGTTGAACAACGAAGCGTTTATGGCCAAGGCCCCGGCGCATATTGTCGAAGGATTGCGGAAGCAGTCGGCGGAGACGAAGATGCTTTATGACAAAGCGAAAGCTGCGCTGGAGGCTTTGCCGGAAGCTTAAGGGATGTCCAGAAGTCCTTAGCCTGATCAGGCAAAGAGCAAATTACAGGGGTCTCTCCACTCCCCTTCGACTCGCTTCGCTCACTCAGGGTTGTCGAGATGATGTGGTTGTCAAAATTGCATCATCCAAATCGGTAAGATACAAACCAAACGCTCTAGACAAGATAAATACAACAACACGTCATCTCGACCGAAGCCGCACGGCGAAGTGGAGAGACCCCTGTATTTTTCTCTATGCAACCGTTTGGATGTTGCGGTTAGCCAGCTTTTACGATTTGCCTTCGACTTTCTCCTTTACCGCCTGATCGGTGGCGATATTTACATTCTCGTGCTTGATGTCGAGGCGCAGCCGGTTGAAGAAGCTCATATAGATATTTGCTACCCAGACCAACGCGAACCATGAAATCAGATAGCCGCGCCATCCGCTGTAGAGCATCTGGAAACGGGTAATGATGAGGAAAAAGGCGGCAACGTAGTGGCTGAAGCAGTATTCACAGGTAAAAAGATAGAAAAATTTGCGCACAACCAGCGGACGGCACTTTTGACTCTTTTCCTTGCTCCACTCGCGCGGCTCGCGGAAGACCTCTTCGTGAGTCACAGTCCAGGCAATGCAGGCGACCGGCAGCGCAAGCAGGAATAGATAGGCGAACTGGCGGTGAAGCGTCATGAGCATGGCAGGCTTCTCAAAACGTACTTACAGTGAGATGCACGCGGCGGGTTTAGGATTACAGAATGGACTGGAAGAGTAAGCGGATACGGGCGTTCCTTGAAACAGCTCTGGCGGAAGATAAAGTTGCCAATGACATAACCACTGCCTTGACGATCCCGCCGGGACTGCGTGCCTCTGGCACCATCATCGCAAAAGAAGATTGTGTCGTCGCGGGGCTGGGTTGCATTCCGGCCATTCTCGATATCTTCTCAAAGATGTCTTCGGCTCCCGTAGGCCGTTTCGAGGTGGTCAGCCATCCGGAAATCTTCGACGGGGTAAAGGTAAAGAAGGGCCAGTCGCTGGCTGTGATCCGGCACAATGCGGCAGCGATCCTCTCCTGCGAGCGCGTCATCTTGAACCTGATGCAGCGCATGAGCGGCATTGCTACGCTGACCAATCAGTTTGTAAAAGCCATTGATGGAACCAAGGCCAAAATTCTGGATACGCGCAAGACGATTCCCGGGTTGCGCGCACTCGATAAATATGCCGTCTGCTGTGGCGGAGGCGTGAATCACCGGCTCGATCTGCAGGACGGCATCCTGATCAAAAATAACCATATCTCGCTTGGCGGCGGCCTTCCTGCTGCGCTCGAACATGCGCTTGAACGGCGCAAATCCAGGCAGTACATCCAAGTTGAGGTACGGACACAGACCGAGCTGGAGCAGGCCCTCGCTGGTGGCGCAGAGTCGATTCTGCTCGACAACATGACTCCAGCCGAGGTGAAGAAGGCGGTCAGGAAGATTCGCGCTGCAAATCCCAGCGTCCCTATTGAGGCCTCCGGCAACATGAATCTGAAGACGGTGCGCGACTATGCGAAAGCTGGTGTGGACTTTATCTCGGTAGGTGCTTTGACGCACTCTGCCGTCGCTGTTGACCTGAGCATGAAGATTACAGCGGATGTCTACTGAGTCCAGCATCTTTGATCTCGCCATGGTCGAACGGCGGATCTCCGCTACCAATTTTGCCGGGAAGATTCTGCATCTCCCTTCTGTTGGGTCTACGAACGCTCTGGCGCTTGAAGCTGCGCAGGCTGGTGCTCGCGCAGGCGTCTGGGTTGCCGATGAACAGACTGCAGGCCGCGGACGCGGTGGACATAGCTGGCACTCTGCTGCGGGCGAGGGACTTTATGCCAGCGTTCTGATTGCCCCCCGGTTACCAATGGCCCGCGCCCTTTGGCTTTCATTGGCTACCGGACTTGCTGCACAGGCTGCAATTGCTGAAGTCACAGGAATAAGCGCGGATATCCGCTGGCCTAACGACCTTCTGCTTCACGGGCGCAAGTGTGGCGGAATCCTGGTCGAGACGGCGGTTGAAGGTGAAATGTTGCGCTATGCGGTGATCGGCATTGGCATTAATGTCAATCACGCTGGATTTCCCCCTGAGATCGAAGCGCTGGCTACATCGCTTCGCATGGAGAGTGGCCGCAGCGTCTCGCGTGAGGCGTTGCTGGCTGCATTGTTGCTCTCGCTGGATACTCAGATTCGTCTGCTCGAACAGGAACACAGCGGCGCAATTGAGAGTCCGGGTCTTCTGCAGCGATTTGCCGCAGCTTCTACCTGGGTGCATGGCAAGCGCGTCAGGGTTGAGGAAGCGGGCAGCTATACTGGCCTGACGGACGGCCTGGACGAGCGTGGCTTTTTGCGCGTAAAAGGAGACGATGGCGTTGTGCATACGGTCCTTTCCGGCGGAGTTCGTGAAGAATAACGAGGCGAGACTGCAATGCTTTTGGTAATGGATGTCGGCAACACAAATACTGTCATTGGCCTGTACCGGCTGGCAGATGGAAATACCCAGGCCACAACTGAGCTGGTTGCAAACTGGCGTATTACTACACCGTCGAAACAGACCGTCGACGAGTTCGGCGTCTTATTGCGAAACCTCTTTGGCCTGCGTCGGCTGGAACTCGACATGGTGGATGGAATTGCGGTTTCATCCGTGGTGCCGCCGCTCGACTCTATCCTGCGGCAGGTCTGTGAGAGCTACTTCAACCTCAAACCGCTGTTTATCGAGCCCGGTGTCAAGACGGGGTTTCCTGTGCTGACAGACAATCCCACTGAAGTTGGCGCAGACCGCATCGTCACCTGCATTGCCGCGTTCGAAAAATTTGGCGGCCCGGCAATCGTGGTTGATATGGGGACAGCGACGACCTTCGACGTCATCTCGAAAAAGGGTGAGTTTCTTGGCGGCGCCATCGCACCCGGGCTTGGAATCTCTGCCGATGCGCTGTTTACACGCGCAGCGCGCCTCCCGCGAGTCAATATCAAGAAGCCGACCAAGGTCATCGGCACCGGCACAGTCGACAACATCCAAATCGGTTTGTACTACGGCTATATTGGCCTGGTAGATGGCATTCTGGAACGCATGATTGCTGAGATAGGGCCGGAGACGAAAGTCGTTGCGACTGGCGGCCTCTCAAAGCTGATCGCAAGCGGCTCAAAATATATCAACGCCGTGGATGAGATGTTGACGCTCACCGGCCTGCGTATCGTCTATGAGCGCAATCTCGACCGTCATCGAAAGCGTGGTGCCGCGGTTGAGAACAAACCGCCACAGACATAGATGCAGAATTATTTCAATTACTTTACGGAAATTGAGGAACGGTTCCAGCAGCGGCGTGGATCGTTACTCATGCTTTCCACGCTCGACTGGGCGCTGATCGAGACCTGGCGTGAGGCTGGCATTCCGCTGGAAGCCGTGTTGCGTGGCATCGACGATGCCTTCGACAAATACGATGCCCGCGTTCGCCGTGCCTCCGGTCGAGTGCGTAAGGTTAACGGCCTGGCATGGTGCGCGCAAAGCGTGATGGAGGCGGTAGAGCAGGCGCGAGAGGCGGCCATTGGAACCGCATCCACTGAAAAAATGCAGGCAGAGAGCGGATTCGAAACTGAGCGTGTCGTGCGCTATCTGGAGGCAAATGCAGCAGCGGTGGAAGCGGCAAAGCTTGTCGAGCCGGCGGATAAGGCTGCCGCAGAAGTTGCAACTCGCTTGCGCGCGCTGGCGGTGGGCCTGCTCGCGGAGCCTCTTACACCGCTTGAAGAACTCGACCGCACCCTGACCGTGCTCGAAGAGAAACTCTTTGCGGCATTGCTGACTGCTTCGGCCGAATCTGAGCTGGTATCGCTCCGCGAACAGGCTGCGCGAGAGCTTGCACCATATAAAGGAAAGATGCAGGCTGTGCAGATCAAACAAGTGCAGCAGCAGTTTCTGCAAAAGCGATTATTCGAGTCTCGAAAGCTTCCGCGATTGAGTCTCTTCTATATGGCCCTTGAATGAATGGGCAGCGACCGCAATGTAGAGTATCGGTAAAGCAGCCCATGAAGCTTCGAATAGAAAAAATCGTCTATGGTGGTGCGGGACTCGCTCACTCGACTGAAGAATCAGAGAAGACCTTTTTCGTCCCGTTCTCGCTCCCTGGAGAACTGGTAGAAGCCGCGCCGGTGCTCGATAAGGGTTCGTTCGTCGACGCCGAGCCATTGCAGATATTAGAGCCTTCGCAGGATCGGGTTGTTCCGCAGTGCGTACACTTCGGCGAGTGTGGCGGCTGCCATCTTCAACACGCAGAGTACAAAGCGCAGCTTGCTCTTAAGGTCAGCGTATTGGAAGAGACGCTCCAGCGTTCCGGAATTGATCAACTACCCACCGTTCAGGTTCTCGCCGCTCAGCCCTGGCAATATCGCAATCGTATCCGGCTGCGGATTGCAGAAGAAGGCGAGCTGCTGCGCGTAGGGTATCTCCGCCGTGGCACGAACGATTTTCTGCCCATTCGCGAGTGCCTCATCGCTGCGCCGCTGCTGTGGCATGCTGCCACTGCGCTGCTGTCCCTATCTGAAGCCGAGGATGCTGCACGCTGGCTCAGGGCGATCGACGAGGTCGAGTTCTTTGCCTCGAAGGACGAAAGCATGTTGCAGATGACGCTGTATACGCGACAACGGCACTTCGCCGGGTTACGGCCTCTCTGCCAGAGATTGTCCGAAGTGGTGCCTGAGCTGACCGGAGCCGGAGTATTGCTCCTGCGATCACGGCCTTCACGCCGTGCAGAGCGCCCGCAGGTCATCGCCGGATGGGGAGCCGATGGTTTCAGCTATCACGCGGCTGGCGAGCGATACTGGGTCAGCCGAGGAGGCTTCTTTCAGGTCAACCGCTTCCTGATCGATGATCTTCTGCATCTGGTTACGTCGGGGCGCAGAGGAAAGCTGGCATGGGACCTTTACGCTGGAGTCGGCTTGTTCTCTCGCGGATTAAAGGCTGGTTTCGGCGAAGTAGTTGCCGTCGAAGCTGCTGCCGACGATCTGGTCAAAAGCTTTAAAGGCGATGGCAGGTATGCCGTGTCGGCTACAACGATCGACTTTTTACGCAGTGCGGTGCTTCAGCGAGAGAGGCCAGAACTGATTGTGATGGATCCTCCCCGCGCCGGTGTGGGCGCTGAAGTCTGCGCTCTGCTCGATCGTATTGGAGCAAAGGAGATGATCTATGTCTCTTGCGATCCGGTGACGCTCGGGCGCGATCTCAAGGCAATGGTAGACTTCGGCTACCGCATCGATGAGCTGCACATGGTTGATATGTTTCCGCAAACTTATCATCAGGAAACAGTAGCCGTTTTGCGTCGAAGCTGATGCGGCAACACACAATGTTTGGCAAATACGAATGCAGTCAGTGAGCAGAGCTTCACAAGCTGACAAAGCGGAAGCCGCACCCAATGCCGGACTCTGGAAAGAGCGTGGCGTAAAGCGTCTGCGCTTCGGCGACGCTCCGCTGCTGGCCGCTGCGATCTGCTTCGCGCTTGGCGAAGTGATGGCGCGCCACCGGCACCCTGTAATCATCCTTGCGCTTGCATTAGCAGTGCTATGCGCCATTGCTTTCATCGCACTCCGCTGGTCACTTCGGGTCGCAGTGTTGCCAGTGATGGCAGTCTGGATCGCTATCGGGATGTGGTGCGCGGAAATGCAACCCGCTCCCCTTCCACAGACGGCCTTACAAGGCTACGCCGATGGACTCAGCAGGCATGTTCGCGGAGAGATCGTCCGCATACGTCCCCTGCCGCCGCGCCACAAGGCGATGGACCAGGATAACGATCCTGCCTCGTGGATAGAGAAGGAAGAAGACACAGATCAGGCTGTTTCTATCGACCTTCAGGTGCAGCAAGCGGAGTATCTGACGCCGGATATTTCGCGCATGGTTCCAGTTGACGGAGGAGTCCGTGTCACTGTGCTTGCCGATCGTGGTTCGTTGCCCATTCTGCAATGCGGGCAAATTGTCGAAGCGCCGATGCGGTTGAAGGTGCCTGAGCGCTATCGCGATCCGGGGGCGTGGCAGTATGCAGATTATCTGTTGGCTCAGGGGTTGGGCTTCCATGCAACAGTCAAAGCCAGCAAGCTGGCGGTCGTCGGTGAAGGACCACTGAGTTTGCAATGCAGAGTGTATGCGGCACAGAGTTGGGCGGCGGCACAGATGGTCATTTACACGCGCTCACGGATAAATCGTGCCATGCCTGCGCTGTTCCGGCTAAACGTAGACGACGCCGGTATGTTGAATGCCATGCTCTTCGGTGATCGCATCGGATTGAGCCATGTGCTTCGTCTGGGTTTCGAGCGCACCGGATCGTTTCATCTGTTTGTTGTCTCAGGCATGCATGTGGCCCTGCTGGCTGGCCTGATCTTCTGGATCACGCGCCGTCTGCGTCTCCGCGAATGGCTGGCAACTCTGCTGACCATTGCGTTCACAACAGCCTATGCTCTGCTCACCGGCTTCGGCGTTCCCGTACAGAGAGCATTGTGGATGGTTGCAATCTTTCTTGTTGCCCGGCTGTTATCGCGAGAGAGAAACGTGCTGAATGCGCTCGGAGCGGCGGCACTCGGCGTTCTCGTATGGTCGCCATCGAGCCTCTTTGAAGCCAGCTTCCAGATGACGTTTCTGGCGATCATCGCTATTGGTGGAATCGCCGTGCCGTTATGGGAGCGTGGCCCGGGCGAGTATGCCGATGCTGCTCGCAATATTCGCGAGCGATGGGCAGACGCACACCTTCGTCCGCGTGTAGCGCAGTTCTGCGTGATGCTGCGCGTCTGGGGCGATGCCTGCGCAGCGTTGCTGGGCCGATGGGCGCGGGGGTTCCCAGCTCTTCTGGTCCGATGCATCTTCTGGGTATTGGAACTTGTGTTGATCGGTATCGTGGTGGAGCTCGTCATGGTGCTGCCTATGGCGATCTACTTTCACCGAGCCACGATCTTTGCGTTGCCTGCCAACATGTTGAGCGTTCCGCTGATTGCAATACTCGCGCCGATGGCTGCGCTGACCTTCGGCGCTACGCTGCTCAGCCCATGGCTGGCGGCTATACCGGGTGCAATTACTGCACTACTGTTACATGGAATCACGCTTGCCATCGGCCATATAAGTCAAATGCAGTTAGCCGATCTGCGTGTACCCGGACCAGTCGTGTGGGTGGCCCTGTTAGCCGCTGCAGGCTGGGCTGTCTGCTGCTGGGCGGTGCGGCGCTCAAGGCTGGGAGCGTGGGCAGCAATAGCTGCTTTACCACTGATTGCGGCGCTGCTGCTGTGGCCAGAGCGCCCGGCGTTTATTCCGCACGTCCTGGAAGTAACAACCATCGATGTTGGGCAGGGCGATTCGCTGTTAGTGGTCAGCCCCGAAGGCCGCTCCATGCTGGTCGATGCTGGCGGGCCGGTCGGTGGTCCGTCAGAAGCAGCGGCGGCAGCCAGCGGGTTCGACATTGGGGAGGAGATCGTAGCGCCGTATCTCTGGTCACGCCGCATCCAGCGGCTGGATGTGGTTGTGCTGAGCCACGCGCACAGCGACCACATGGGCGGAATGCCCGCAGTGCTGCGAGACCTTCGTCCCCGAGAGCTTTGGGTCGGCATCGATCCGGACTCGCAGGCATATCGCGATCTGCTGGCGGAAGCGAGCGCGCTTGGCATCACAGTTCGACACTTTCATGCGGGCGATCACCTGTCCTGGGGCGGAGCTACTGTATCGGTTCTGGCTCCTGAGCGTGGCTATCGCAACCTCGGTGCTCCGGCAAATAACGATTCTCTGGTCATGCGCGTCGCGTATGGCAAAGCATCAGTCCTGCTTGAAGGAGATGCGGAAGCTGCAAGCGAGCGTGCGATGCTGGCCGATGGCCAGTTACAGCCGGTGACTTTGCTGAAGATCGGTCATCACGGAAGCAAAAGCTCGACTACGCCGGAGTTCTTTGCCGCTGTGCATCCGCGCGATGCGGTGATCTCAGTTGGGAAAGGGAATAGCTTCGGACATCCCAAAGAAGAGATTATCGATCGCATCGCCGAGGCGCACACGCGGCTTTATCGGACCGATGAATTTGGACTGACAACTTTTCTGCTCAGGCAGGACGGCAGTATTCAGGAGATCCTCGGTACGGGAGATTCGTCGGCGCAATCGCCTTTTTAGCGCACAGCTTTATAACCAGTTTTGTACTGGTGTTGATCGAGCAGACGGAACTCTTAATCGTTAGCTGGGACTATGTGCTTTGATGTAAGTTCGAAGGGCCAGATTAAGGTCCAGGGCCTTCTGTACACCGCCGTCCAGCATGCGCAGCCAATCCGAAGCCGGTTCTTTTAGCCCGGCTGTACTCAGCAGGTAACTCGTCTGCACAATGATTTCAAGAGCGTTACTAAGATCGTGGGCCAGCTTGCGAATCTCTACTGCCAGCTCTTCGGGAATCTTATCGCCTGATTTTGAAACATCCTGATTCGCCATGAAGAAATCCTGGTTTCCATGAGACGCTGGAATTCACGGTGGTGTCTCCTGTACCGCTGTGGAATTGACAGCAGGACTGGCGTTTGTAACACTAAAAACTCGCGGTGAGTCCGCTTTAGCGTGTAGCTGGAGCTGGAAAAGCGCCGTTGCCGAAGTGGCGGAATTGGCAGACGCGCATGGTTCAGGTCCATGTACTCGCAAGGGTGTGGGGGTTCGAGTCCCCCCTTCGGCACCAAAGATTGAAGATCAGACGCCTGAGTGTTCGCAAAGTTCCCGCCGATCTGGTGGGAATTTTCTTTTAGCTTTGATCTGTTGACTCGCGTAACGCGACACGTTACACCTAAAAGGTGTGATCAAATCTTTCCGTCATGCAGGACTGGAAAAGTTTTTTAAAACAGGATCAAAAGCTGGAATTCAACCAGCTCATGCCAGAAAGCTTTCGCTTCTGCTGGGTACTCTTGATGAGGCAACACAGGCTTCGACTATGAATGTTGCTGGCTGGAGTTTCCACGAGCTCAAAGGTAATCTCGCAGGGCATTTTTCTGTCAGAGTCAATGGCAATTGGAGGATGACATTCCGCTTTGAAGGGGAAGATGCGATCCTTGTCGATTATCAGGACTACCATTAGGAGAACCATTATGGAGATGCATAACCCTCCTCATCCCGGTGCCGTTATCAAGGACATCCTTCAGGGTCTGCCAATGACCGTCAGTGAGTTTGCAGCTCATATCGGCGTCTCTCGCAACTCTCTCTCGCGCGTACTCAACGAGCACGCGGCTGTGACGCCGGAGATGTCCATCAAGATCGCCCAGGCGCTTGGTCAGGAGCAGACAGATATCTGGTTCAAAATGCAGACCAAATATGATTTTTGGCATGCGAAGCAGAGGCAGCGTACAAAAGTTCAGCCAATCAAGATTGGCGAAGCTGCCTAGGTTCAAGGAGGCAGCGAAGAGTCTTTCATTTCTTTTTCTGATTTAATTCTCCTTCCTCAAATTTTTGCCAGAAGTTAAACCGTGCCTCACCTGCGACAGCGATCGGATGGCTTGTTACTCCGAGCTCCATTGTGGTCCTGCTTTGAGGGTGGAAGGCTGGCCAGTCTGGAAGCCCTTTCCCATCCGGAGTTCCACTTTGTATGAAGTGGAGCCAGTAAGCTGACATGGTAAGCGAGAGGTCGCGGTCTACCTTGGTGAAAGGGCGATCCAGTGCATCGAGATTGCGGAACCAGTAGGGAATTTCAGCGGAGTGGAAAGCGCCGAACTCAGGATGATCCGGCCAGGGAATCGCGTGGTTGAAGTAATAAGTATAGGCGGCGGTCTTCGCTGTCTTTGCGCGCTGCAACGCCCACAGATACTGAGCTACTCGCTGGTCATCGCGTTCGCTGGTTTTCTGCGAGAGCGTTGCCTCTGCCTGCGTATTTGCGGGATAAAGTTTCAAAAACTCCGTCGCCAGATTGCCATAATGTGCCTCAACCTGCTGTTTGAATTCAGCGGGTGTCAGCTTGCCGTATTTTGAAGAAGAGCTGCCTTCATCGGCGTTAGCCCCGGTGATGGTGGGAACATCGTTCTGGTGACCTGCGGCAAATATCTCTGGAATCGTCTGGGGCAGGAACCAGCCATCGACATCAGGCCGGAACCTTGTTTTCTGCTGGGCGGCAATCAATTTATCAGCAGGCAGATTGCGCATCTGCGTCAGCGTGTTCGCTCCCAGGGCCGTAATGGAGTTAAGGCCCTGCTGTTCGGCATCGGCAAGCGAAACGGTAGTCGGCGGCTCGATATATGCGCCGCTTTCAGCAATTGCTCCCTGAAACAGGCCTTTCGCCAGAGGCGATGCAGTCAGGTAGATAACAACGGCTGCACCGGAAGACTGACCGGCGATAGTAACGCGGTTCGGGTCGCCGCCAAAAGCGGCGATGTTGTGGTGTACCCATTGCAGCGCGGCAACCACATCTTCCAATCCGTAGTCGCCTGAAGCATGATGCGGTGATTCGCGAGTCAGCTCAGGATGCGCAAGAAATCCAAAGATGCCGAGCCGGTAATTGATTGAGACTACGACAATACCTTGCTCTGCCAGGTGCTCGCCGCTGTAAACTGCGGGCGAAGCCGCTCCTTCAACGAGGCCGCCACCGTGAATCCATACCAGAACTGGACGATGCGTATGGGCAAACTTCGCGGGCGTCCAGACGTTGAGGTAGAGACAGTCTTCGCTGATCGAATACTGGGCCATGAACTCGCGTGTCCAGGGCAGGTGCGATCCTCGAATCACTTGCATACAACTCGCTGAAAAGTGGTCTGCCTTACGTACACCGCTCCACGGCAAAGGAGGCTGTGGAGGCTGCCAGCGCAAGGGGCCAACCGGAGGCGCTGCATAGGGAATCCCTTTGAAGGAAACGACAGCGCCATGAGCCGCTGAAACTCCAAAGACGCGCCCGCTTTGGGTTGCTACGACATCCTGGGCGCGACTGCAGGGTTGAGCCGCTATCAGAAACATGCATGCGGCAAGGCAAATCGGCGCAGTCAGCAGGTGCCGAAACCTGGTTTTACGAGTGGTATCAATTGCTGTGATCATTGCTCCTAAATTATTCTCAATCCTCGTGTGCTACCAGAGAGATAGCGAGGAACCAGTAAAATAGACAGATATGCCGACCACGCTGGAAAAGATACTTGCCAATACGCGGCTGCATGTGGATGCGAGCAAAGCTTCCGCCGATTTTGGTGCGCTGGAGCGAAAGGCTGCTGCTCGCCGGCCACGCGGGTTTGCCGCCGGTCTGCGTGAGGCGGCAGCAACGCGGCCTGCGATTATCTCCGAGATAAAAAAGGCATCGCCTTCGCGTGGACTCATCCGCGGCGATTTTCAACCGGCGGTGCTGGCGCGTGGTTTTGAAGCAGCGGGAGCGGCGGCGCTCTCCGTACTGACCAATGAAGCGTATTTTCAGGGCTCGCTTGACGATCTCGAGGCTGCTTCGTCGGCGATACGGATTCCGTGTCTTCGCAAAGACTTCATGATCGATCCTTTCCAGATGCTGGAAGCGCGTGCTGCAGGCGCTGACGCTGTTTTGCTGATTGTGGCAGCGCATACTGATCAGTCGCTTGTTGAGCTTCGTGAGGCAGCGCACGCAATGGAATTGGATGTTCTGTGCGAGGTCCATGATCGTGAGCAATTGGATCGCGCTGTACAGCTTGGCTTCGACATGCTTGGGGTCAACAGCCGCGATTTGCGAGATTTTTCCATGCATCCCGAGCTGTTGCTCGAACTGGCTCAGTGGATGCCTGATGGTGCGGTTCGCGTGGCCGAAAGCGGAATATGGACCGCATCGGATATTGCAAAGTTCCGTGCGGCCGGTTATAACGCTTTTCTGGTGGGTGAAGCCTTGATGCGTCAGCCTGATCCGGCAGCGGCGCTGGTGGCCCTATTGGAGCAGGAATATATGCCGGAGACAGCCTGATGTGGGTTAAGATTTGCGCCAACACGAACCTCGAAGACGCGCAGATGGCGATAGAACTTGGCGCGGATGCAGTCGGCTTTGTCTTCGCTCCCAGCGTTCGCCGGGTTACGGCAAAGGATGTTGCTCGCATTACACCGCATCTTCCGGAGCATGTGGAGCGGGTCGGCGCATTCGACTCTCGTTATGCCGATGAGATTGCAGCGATCGTCCGCGAGACCGGCTTGAGCGCGGTGCAGCTTCATGGCGAATGGCAGCCGGCGATGGTTGCCCGTCTTAACAAACTCTTTGACGGACAACTGAAGATCATCCAGACGCTGCACTGGCAGGTGAACGAAGATATAGGAAGTGCTGCGACTGTCGAGCGTCTGCTGCGCGAGATTGAAAGTCACGGCCTGATGGATCGTGTTCTGATTGATTCCAGAATCGGCCAGGCGACAGGCGGGACTGGAGTGAAGTTCGACTGGACCGCAGCCAGTGACGTGATTCGCGACGGTGCCGGCCAGTTGAAGGTGATTGTTGCAGGTGGCCTGAAACCGGAAAATGTGGCAACAGCAATCCAGCAACTGAATCCATGGGGCGTCGATGTGGCCAGCGGTGTTGAGCGCGGGCCGGGACGGAAAGACCCGGAGAAGCTCGCCGCTTTTATTCGCAATGCGCGCGCGGCTGTGCCAACTCACTAAAGCACTTTTCTTTGCCGGTAGGATCCTTGATGTACCGCGCCTTCAGCGCTCGGTCTTTGTAGCCAGGAATCCTAGGGCTATTGCCCCAGGCTGCTATAAAACGGGCCTTTGGCCCTAAAAACAAGCACTCCATCGGCATATGAGTTCCAAAGCTTGGATGTCTTGCATGTCACTCCCAAAACGACTTCGCTTATTGCTGATAGCGATCTAAGCACGGTTTACACTGGCGCCATGCTTCTTCGTCCGCTCTGCGTCCTGTTGCTTGCCTCTGCGGCCCTTACTGCTCAGGCCAGGTCGCAGTCGCAGAGCTACACGCTCCAGACGCAATCCAACATTGTGCTGGTACCTGTAACAGCACAGACCAAACATGGCGAGATGCTTTATGGCCTGAAGGCAAACCAGTTCGTTGTAGAAGACAACGGCGTCGCCCAGACGATCCGCATGGATGAAGACACTGATTCGCTGGGTCTTTCGCTGGCGGTTGTGGTCCAGTGTAGCCGGTCAGCGGTGATGGAGTACGCAAGATTCCGCGGTCTGGGCACGATGATCGATAGCATTGCCGGAGGCGCTCCGCGTGAGGTGGCAATCCTCAGCTATGGGACCAAGCCAGAGGTCTTGGGCGATTTCTCCAGCAGCACCGATGCAATGGCCGAGGCGCTGGGACAGCTTGAGCCGTGCGATGACGATCCGAAGGCAGCAACGCTCGATGCCGTCGATTATGCGGCAAAGATGCTGGAGGCGAGGAAGAACCATTATCGCCACGCAATTTTGCTGATCAGCGAGACACGTGACCACGGTAGCCAGACGAAACCTGAGAAGGTGATTGCCGAACTGGGCCGCACCAACACGGTCGTCGATTCAGTCGCCTTTGGGCCGGGAAAGACCGAGATTCTGAACGACCTGCGCTACGGCGGGGGCAGCGGACCGATTGGCCTGCTGGTGATGGCGGTGAATGCCATGAAGAAAAATGCCGCGCATGAGCTGGCGGCGCTTTCGGGTGGGGAATACATCAACTTTACGAGCCAGAAGGGATTCGACAAAGGGCTGCTTCAGCTCTCCAACCACATTCACAACTACTATCTATTGAGCTTTCAGCCGGGGGCGAATCCTACGCCAGGGATGCACAGCCTTCGAGTGAAAATTCCGGATTACCCCGATGCACATGTTCGGTTTCGGCAGAGCTACTTTGCCGGAGAGCTAGACCAATCTGTACCGGAGAGGTAGGGCGACAATGCAAAAGAGAGGGAAATGAAATAAGGGCAAAATAGAGAAGTTTCCGCTCCCTTCGACTCGCTTGGCTCAGAATGACCGTGGGTTGGAATGAGTACATCCCATTCATGCCGCAATAAGGCTGCGGCATGAATGGGGCACTTGGTGCCGTCGGCGCTTTAATTAGCGTTGAGTGTTCATTACCTGTTCGCTAGCTGAGCACTGGTAGGCTGAGATTCTGGCCGGGCTGGATCTTGTCCGGGTTGTCGATGCCGTTGGCTTTGGCGATCTGCGGATACTTGTTTGGGTTTCCGTAGAAGAGCTTGCTGATTTTTGAGAGATTGTCGCCGGACTTGACGGTGTAGGGTTGTTCGGCACCGCCTGAGGTGACGATCTCGTGGTGCAGGTCGGCATAGGTGGGGTCGCATTGCTTAATAGCGTCCCAAACGCGATTGGCGACGACGGTGGAAGGGACAGTGGCCTTTAGGTAAAGCTTCTCGCCATCCAGATTGACGTCCTGAACATTTGCTCCATACTCGGAAAAACTCTGGATGGTGTCGATGACGGGACCATATTTCTGCTTCAACTGGTTGAGATCGGCCATAAAGATACTCTCCTGCTGCCGGCGCAAGGCCCGGCGGTTGTCGTACATGATTGGTTTTCGAGCGCATTGAAAAATTCCGGCGAGGCAAGAAATTCCCGGGCTGAAGCCTCGAATTTCGAGATTGAGTCGCAGGGCTAAGACCCTGCGCTAATCCGGGAGGAGACCTATCTAATTTTCTGGCTCGTTGCTGGTTAATCAGACAAAGTTTACCTTCCAGAAAAGAACCAGAGATTTTCGGCACTCCCTGCCAAGTAATGCTTAGAGGAAACGACCCAGAAATTGCGTCGCCATGCTGCCCATGGAGCCTTCTGCGACCTGGCCATTGGGAGCAAAGTGCTGGATGACCATCGGAAGCACTGTTGCCAAGGCGGCCTGCACAACCTGCGGAGAGACGCCCGCGTGCTCGGCTGTTTTCTCGATCAGGCCGGTTCCAGCGAGACCTTGCTGCACTTGATCGGGAGTGGCGGTAGCGTTTTGGCCATTGCCCCAGGCTTCGACGTGCTGGGCCATGCCATTGTTTTTGAAGCTGTCGAGCAGCCCCTGAATGCCCTCAGGGTGTTGTGTCAGCGCTTCGATAAAGCCGCCAGCCACTTTGGCGTTGTCACTTTGCGAATCTTGTCCAACTTTGCCAGCCAGAGATTGAAGCGAGTCTAAAATGCCCATGCCGCACCTCGATGAAAAGATCGGAACGTCAGAAACAGCGCGTTCGCGTGGGAAAAGTTGTATCAGTTTGGTGGGTGTTTGTCTTGTCATTTGCAGACAAATTTGCACGAGTGCTGGAAGGCGATAGACTTGGAGGCAAGATGAGCACACAGAAGAAGAGCGCGATTTCCACGACGAATGCACCAGCCGCAATTGGCCCATACTCGCAGGCAGTGCGGGTTGGAGACATGTTGTTTGCCTCCGGGCAGGTGGGGCTTGACCCGGCCAGCGGCCAGGTAGTGAGCGGCGGAATTGTTGAGCAGACCAAGCGAGCGTTTGAGAACATCAAAGCTGTTTTGGCTGCGGCCGGCGCCGATCTGTCTCAGGTAGTGAAGACAACCGTGTTTTTGAAAAACATGAGCGATTTCGCCGCGATGAATGAGGTGTATGCGACGTATCTTGCTCCATCAGGGGTAGTGCCGCCGGCGCGTTCGACTGTCGCTGTTGCTGGGTTGCCCAAGGATGCGCTGGTTGAAATTGAAGTGATTGTGAAAGATCAGGCATAAGCCGCGGCTTGGTGCTGAAATCATGAGTCGGACCTTCAGTCCTCTGTTTATTGGCGGGCTCGAGTCTTGGGGCTGACGCCCCAGGCTGGTATAAGTCGCGCCGTTGGCGCTTTTTGATCGAGGTATCGTGAGGTTCGTACATCCCACCCATCGCGATAAAGCTGCGGTGGATGGGGCACCCGAACGGTTGTGCGGGATGGGACTTTGAAAAGACGAAGCAGATTCCTTCGCTGCGCTACGGAATGACAAGGCAAAAGAAATGCAAGGGTCTCTCCACTTCGGCGGCAAAAGCGCCGCCTTCGGTCGAGATGACATGAGTGAATTCGGTAAAGATGACGTTGGCTTGTGGTCGCCGTATTCTTAAATGAGAGCGGAGGACAAAGCAATGGCTGAGATCGAAAAAGCTGAAAAGGTGCGGAAGACTGAGGCGGAGTGGAAGGAGCTGCTGACGCCGGAGCAGTTCCGGGTGATGCGCGAGAAGGGGACCGAGCCTCCATTTACCGGCGCACTACTGAACAACCATGAAGAGGGTGTGTATCATTGCGCCGCCTGCAACGCTCCGCTGTTTACCTCGGACAAAAAGTTCGAGAGCGGGAGCGGCTGGCCGAGTTTCTGGTTGCCGGTTTCAGCAGAGGCGATTGAGGCACATGAGGACAACTCCCACGGGATGCGGCGGATTGAGGTGACCTGCGCAAACTGCGGAGCGCATCTGGGACATCTGTTTCCCGATGGGCCAAGGCCAACCGGAATGCGATATTGCATCAACAGTGCAGCGCTGGGTTTTGAGAAGAAATAGTAACGTTTGTGTGTTCCCACCCATCACGACGATGAAGCTTGTCGTAATGAATGGAGCACCCAAGCAGTTGCTGGATGGTATTTAAAGACAAAAAGCAGGTCCTCCCGCTTCGCGGGAAGGATGACAAGTTTTAGAACAAATGCGGGGTTCTTCACTACGCTCAGAATGACGGCGGAAGCGTGAGGATATTTTGAAGAGGAAAATACAGGGTCTATCCTTCGCCTTGGCTTCGCTCCGGCTCGGTCGAGATGATGCGAGGTTTTGAAGGCAGAATTAAAATTCAACGCCCCGGTCGCGAGTTGCGCGGGCCGGGGCGGCTGGTTTTAAGAAGAGGTTTGAGCTAGCCTTTGACGATCTTACCGGTCTTGATGCAGCTGGTGCAGACACGCATACGCTTGCTGGTTCCGTTGACCTTGGCCTTGACGGGCTGCAGGTTGACGTTCCAACGGCGGCGGGTGGTGTTGTGTGCGTGCGAGATATTGTTGCCGAACTGTGGGCCTTTGCCGCAGAGATCGCATTTCTGTGCCATGACGGATGCTCCAATCTAAAAATCACAAAACTTCCAGAGCAGCTGAGGGCACCGAAGCCCCGGGAAACGAAGGTGGCTGTGGAAGTGGCAGGCAAGGGCACGTTGGCCACAACATGGCCTGCATAGCTTTTATATCATTTTACAGGCAGAATGGCCATTGAGAAGTTTTAGGGTGATGTTTTGGAGGATAGTACCGGTCATATGCCCTATGCCTTTTTGAGATGAAACCTGTATATCTATCAGATACTCAGGATTGTCGCCGCCCTGGTCAGGGTGGCCATTTCAACTGAAACGAGGAGATTGAACGATGATGAAAGCAAGATCGCGGATGGCGCTGCGAGGGGTTGCGCTCGCGGCATTGATGGGATTTATGACTCTGAGTGCTTCGGCACAGAAGAAGCACATTGGCTTTGTTCCGGGGAACCCCTTCAGCGATGGTGTGGTTGCCGGTAATACCCTGTACGTTGCCGGCCAGCAGGGACCGAACGCCAAGGGCAATGTGACGACTACTGACATTACAGAGCAGACCACCAATGCGATTGCAGCGGTGAAGAAGGTAGTGGAGCAGGCTGGCTTCCAGATGTCGGACATCGTTTCGGTAACTGTCTATATTGCGGACCTGAACGATGTGCCCAAGATGAACGACGTCTACAAGAAGCTGATGCCCGATCCGAAGCCCGCGCGCGCTACCGTGAAGGTCGCAGGCTTGATTGGTGGAGCAAAGATTGAGATTTCGGCGATTGCTGTGAAGAAGTAACAGCGATTTACTGTGGTATGGATGCGGGCAGGCCAATGGCCTGTCCGCATTTTTCTGTTTGAACGGTTATGCTGGGGTGGCAAAAAACTTCTGCTGGAGAAATGTTGAATGAAGATTCCGCTTCTGATTGCAATCGTGTCGCTGGCTTCAGTTCCGGCACTGACACAGCAGGCTTCTACCGCGATAACGCGACCTGCGGGGGCGGGTCAGGTCTTTCGTCTGGATGGAGGCGATGTCAGCTATGTCTTCGGAGTCAACGAGCGCGGAGAGCTGCAATCGGTTTACTGGGGCGGGCGCGTGCAGGCGGGAGACCGTTTTGCGCCGGTGAAGTCGGTAAAGGGCATCTCTGCATTTGAGAGTTCGCAGAGCGAGACGCCGCAGGAGTATCCCGGCTGGGGTGGTGGTTTGCAATGGGAGCCGGCGCTGAAGATTACGTTTCCTGACGGCAATCGCGACTTGGTGCTGCACTATGTTTCGCATCAGCCGGTACAGGACGGCATGGATGTAACTCTGCGCGACATTGAGCGCGATGTGCGCGTGGTGCTGCACTACCGAATGGACCCGGAGACGGGCATTCTGGCTCGGTCGGCGAGCATAACGAATGGGACAGGTGAGCCGCTTGTGGTGGAGCAGGCGGAGGCTGCGGCATGGATGCTGCCGCATGGGACGGATTATGTTCTGCATTATCTGACTGGCCGCTGGGCAGCGGAGTGGCATCAGCAGACGCGCCGGATTATCCCTGGAGAGACGGTGCTGGAGAGCCGGATTGGCTCGACTTCGCATGTGGTCAATCCATGGTTTTCTGTTGGGCGCAATGCCGCAGTGGGCGAAGAAAGGGGCGATGTATGGTTCGGCGAACTGGGCTGGAGCGGATCGTGGCGGATTACGGTCGAGCAGGACGCGCTGCAACAGGTGCGCATCGTTGGCGGATACAATCCGTTTGACTTCGGATATCGGTTGAAGCCTGGCGAATCGCTGGAGACGCCGGTCTTTTATGGTGGCTTTACCGATAAGGGATATGGCAGTGCGGC
>DASRSR010000180.1:0-24769 GCA_035656355.1 Edaphobacter sp. | reverse complement strand
CTACTCTCTAGGGTCGGTCTTCGGTGAAAAGCTCAAATCTATGCTTATCCGCTGCCTTCCCGGGCACACAGATCTTATCTATATCATTACTAATTTCACACTCCGACGCTGGTTTCCTTCTGTAATTTGGGATCTACGGGTATCCCGGAATCAGAATCTACGCCTCGACGAAGCCAATGTCATGTTGCGTTCCTGCTACGGAAAAAATTTTCGCTATTGGCTCTTCATTTGGCCCATGCTCAAGTTGCCACTTCCAGTTGCAAAATTCTGGCTTAAGATAACGACATTAATGAGCAAGATACTTTATATTTCGTCCATGCCTGACTTCTGGAAAAAGGAAATCTGAAAACAAGAGAGATTTCTTCGTTTTCAGATATGGACCGATGAGCAAACTTGTTCAGAAAATGAAATTACTTCAAGAATATGCAGGTGAAAATGGATGGTTTCTGTGTTTACAGAAACTTTCAGGCGCTGTTGTCCATCGAAGCCGAGATCGATTACTCGCTGCGAAGTTGAAGACATCTGGAATGAAGCTTGGTAAACACCCCCGTTTAATCGGGCTTAATCATATTCATCTCGGTGTCAATTTTTCTGCAGGCAATGGATTTTGGTTAGAGGCGGTGACCTCTTTTGCTGGCGTGAATCAGCAACCACTTCTCATTGTAGGTACAAACTGCAATTTAAGCGATTCGGTCCACATTGGCTGTGTCAATCGTGTCACGATCGGTAATAATTTTCTGTGCGGAAGCCATGTCATTATCAGTGATCACAATCATGGCATCTATAACAGCAGACAGACAGATTTAGTAGATAGCGACCCTACCATACCTCCTGTGCAGCGGCCTTTATCCAACGATAAATCGGTATGCATCGGCAACAATGTATGGGTTGGCGATGGAGCCGCAATTCTTGGCGGGGCCGTCATTGGTGATGGTGTTGTCATCGGCGCAAATGCGGTGGTCACCGGCACGATTCCGCCCTTTACGATTGCAGTTGGTATACCCGCAAAGCCAGTAAAGCAATTCAATTTTGAAAAGCAGCAATGGATTGACTTCGCTAACGCAGAGCCGCCGATCTCACCCCAGATTTAAGGCTGGAAACATGATCCAGAACGATCAATACCTCGTCATTTCTGAGGTCAAACTAGACGATCTGCAGGCCGACTTTTACTGCGTCGGCAAACTGGATCATGGATTGGGCTATAAAATCGAGCATTTCTCTGGTGAGACCAGGATAGACGCCAATCCAGAAGACCTGATTCATTACAAAATCTGTGTTAGTCAGGGTTCCTACGACCCGGTGCGGATAGCCTTCATAGGCAGGCTGCCGTAGTAGGTTGCCGGCGAAAAGCAACCGGGTGCCGATCTTCTGAGCCTCTAACGCGCAAGTCATCTGGTCACGTGTGAAAGGTGCGTCAGGTTTGACAGCAATAGGGAAGCCAAACCAGCTAGGATCTGCATGTTCTGTCGCCTGTGGAAGGATGAGGAATTCTTCCAGGGGTTTAAGAGCTGCTTTCAGATAAGAAAAGTTCTCTTTGCGTCGCTGGATGAACTCAGGCAATTTCGCGATCTGCGAAACTCCAAGCGCGGCCTGCATGTCTGTTGCCTTCAGGTTATATCCCACATGCGAATAGGTGTATTTGTGGTCATATCCGCATGGAAGAGTTCCCAGTTGCCATTCAAAGCGTTTGCCGCAGGTGTTGTCGGCACCGGGTTCACACCAGCAATCCCGTCCCCAGTCGCGGAAGCTGTCGATCAGGACTTGTAGCGCAGGTTTGTCGGTTAATACTGCACCGCCTTCGCCTGTGGTGATATGATGCGCAGGATAAAAGCTAATGGTAGCAATATCGCCAAAGGTGCCTACCTTTTGCCCTTTGTATGTAGAACCCAGGGCATCGCAGCAATCTTCAACCAGCCAGAGGTTGTACTTGCGACAGAAAGCTGTCACCGCATCGAGATTAAAGACATTGCCCAATGTGTGGGCAATCATGACTGCCCTGGTCTTCTCACTGTAGGCTTCTTCGAGTCGCGACACATCAATCTCATATGTTGGCAGCGTCACGTCAAGGAAGACCGGTACGAGGCGGTTCTGCAAAATGGGGTTTACCGTTGTGGGAAATCCTGCTGCGACGGTGATGACTTCATCGCCGGGTTTGAGTTGACGACCTCCTAATTTGGGAGAGGTCAATGCGCTTAACGCAACGAGATTTGCGCTTGACCCGGAGTTAACCAGCGAGGCGGACCGCACACCGACGAACTTCGCCAACTTACGCTCAAAGTCTTTGGCAAATCTTCCCGTGGTAAACCATCCATCGAGCGCAGAATCCACTACCGAGCAGACATCGTTCGCGTCGATTACCTTGCCAGAAACTGGAACAGCGGAAGCTCCGGGGACGAAATCCTTTGTTGGAAAAGCTTCCGCATGAAACTCTGCCGTTAGTTCTAAAATCTGTTGACGAAGCGCTGCTGCCCTCTCATTCATATAGATTTTAAGAATAATTCATCAGCCCAGATAGAAATACGGACATTTCGGCAATCGTTTTCGGAGAGAGGTATCCGCTCAGTATGGTGATTCACGATGTTCTGTAGTTGCTGTATTATGCGGGTTATTTTGTGAAAGCCGGTAAGATATAGAAATTGTGACTGTACAGGCATAAGGGAAGGGCTCTGCAATGCAGATCGTAAATCCCAGTTTCGGAATATCGTTTCCAGCCTAAACACAGGAGAATGAATGAAAGCCGTTATCCTTGCTGGTGGCCTTGGTACCCGCATCAGCGAAGAGACCAGTGTCCGGCCTAAGCCGATGGTTGAGATCGGCGGGCGGCCCATTCTCTGGCATATTCTCAAAATTTATTCGCAGCATGGGATCAATGATTTCGTCATTTGCTGCGGTTACAAGGGATATATCATCAAGGAGTTTTTCGCCAACTATTTTCTCCATACCTCTGACGTTACGTTCGATATGACTGAAAACAAGATGACGGTGCATAATTCAGTGGTCGAACCATGGCGTGTCACTCTGGTTGATACTGGCGATTCTACCGGTACTGGCGGCCGTCTGCGGCGGATTCGTCAACATCTCAACCCTGATGAACCATTTTGCATGACATACGGTGATGGGGTAGCCGACATCGACATTACGGCGTCCGTTGCTTTTCACAAGGCCCACGGTAGACTTGCCACTCTGACGAGTGTTCAACCCCCTGCCCGGTTTGGCGCTCTTGGCCTTAGAGACACCCAGATCTATGCCTTTCAGGAGAAGCCTTCTGATGAAGGCGGATGGATTAATGGTGGCTTCTTTGTCCTTGATCCAAAGGCAATCGACGCCGTTACGGATGATTCCCAGATGTTTGAGCGCGAACCTATCGAATCGCTTGTGGCTCGGGGCGAAGTCCATGCCTTTTTTCATCGCGGCTTCTGGCAGGCGATGGATACGTTACGTGACAAGCAGCACCTTGAAGCTCTCTGGAGCAATGGAAAGGCCCCATGGAAAACCTGGTAGCTCCCGATAATCCATGGCGAAATCGTCGCGTTTTTCTCACGGGACATACTGGCTTCAAAGGTGGTTGGATGGCGCTCTGGCTCTCATGGATGGGGGCTACTGTGCGCGGCTATGCTCTCGATCCTGCGACTACCCCCAGCTTTTTTATTGATGCAGGCGTCGGCTCGATGCTTGAAGATATTCGTGGGGATATTCGAGATGCCGCCAGACTTGATCTCGCGATGCGGGAGTTTGCGCCCGAGGTCGTCTTCCATATGGCTGCCCAACCATTAGTTCGCCATTCTTATCGAGATCCCATTGGCACATATGAGACCAATGTGATCGGAACGGCACGTGTGCTTGATGCCGTTCGGCGTACTCCTTCGGTGCGGGCTGTTGTTTCTGTCACGACTGACAAATGTTATGAGAATAAAGAATGGAACTGGCCTTACCGAGAGATCGATCCACTGGGCGGTTACGATCCTTATTCCGCCTCAAAGGCGTGTGCTGAAATCGTATCAGCCAGCTATCGCCAATCGTTCTTTCCGATTAGTAAACTTCGTCAGCCAGGTGGCCATGAGGTCGCCATCGCCACAGCGCGCGCGGGTAATGTCATTGGTGGTGGTGACTGGTCAACAGACAGGCTAATTCCAGATCTGGTTCGCGGCTTTCTCTCCGGTGAACCTGTATCTATTCGCCAACCTCATGCGATTCGTCCTTGGCAACATGTACTGGAGCCGCTCCATGGCTATCTCACACTTGCAGAAAAACTACTCACCCCCGGGCCAGAAGCAGCGCGCTTTGCTACCGCATATAACTTTGGTCCGAACACCGACGATACTCGTCCGGTTGCCTGGATTGCTGACCGTATGACTGGCTTTTGGGGTACTGGAGCATCCTGGGTCTTGAATAAAGATCCCAATAGTTTGCATGAAGCAACTTATCTCCAGCTCGATATCTCCCGTGCTCGCCACGAACTTGACTGGGTGCCCAGACTTCGGCTCGAAACTGCACTTGACTGGTTAGTTGCGTGGTATCGCAACTGGCAGTCTTCTTCCGAATCTGCGCAGCACTTCACGCTCTCACAAATTGCAAAATACGATTCTCTGACACGAAGCAAAGGTAATAAATAGGAATGCTCAAGCTTTCTGACTATATTATGGCGCGGTTGAAGGAATGGGGTGCCCGGCACATCTTCCTTGTAACGGGTGGCGGTGCCATGCATCTGAACGACTCCATAGGGACATCGGGGCTGCATTATGTCTGCACGCACCATGAACAGGCTGCAGCAATGGCAGCCGAAGGCTATGCCCGCATCACGAACACTCCCGGATTATTAAATGTGACCACCGGCCCGGGAAGTATCAATTCGCTGAATGGCGTCTTTGGGGCATGGACAGATTCCATCCCCATGCTGATCCTCTCAGGTCAAGTGAAGCGTGAAACCTGCATGAGGACCTATGGGATTACAAACATGCGGCAGCTCGGCGATCAGGAAGTGGATATCATCCGCATGGTGGAGGGCATCACAAAATATTCGGTATGGGTCAATGAACCCGAATCCATTGCCTATCATCTGGAGCGCGCCTGGTATCTTGCGCAGCATGGCCGTCCAGGGCCATGCTGGCTTGATATTCCGGTTGATGTGCAGTCTGCGTTGATTGATGAGACAAATTTGAAACATTATGATCCGAAGGAAGATGAACTGGCATGGGATGAATCGAAGATCGCCACAGAAGTAGCCGATGTCCTTACCCGCATCAAAAATGCCAAACGCCCTGTGATTTTTGGAGGATCGGGAGTGCGTCTGGCTAATGCGATCCCGGAGTTTGAAGCAGTTATCCGCAAGCTCCATATTCCGGTTGTGACTGCCTGGACCCACGACCTTATCGCATCAGACGATGAATTGTTCTGCGGACGCCCCGGCACTATCGGGGAACGGGCAGGCAACTTTACGGTTCAAAATTCCGATGTTCTGTTAGTCCTTGGATCACGTTTGAATATTCGGCAGACCAGTTATAACTGGGCTTCCTTTGCACGCTTTGCGACAAAGATTCAAGTCGACATCGATGCGGCGGAGTTCGAGAAGCCAACACATAAACCGGACATCGCGATTCACTGTGATGTCAAGGTTTTCCTCTTGGAGATGCTTCGTCAGATGGATGGCAGAGAAAACACGTCGCCTGCTCATGCAGAATGGCTGGCCTGGGCGATTGCGCGTAAGGCAAAGTATCCGGTGGTGCAGGAGAAGCAAAAGACCGAGGGCCCTCCACTCAATCCCTACTATTTCATCGACCGCCTCTTCGCACTACTCGACGAAAACGACGCGGTAGTTTGCGGGAATGCTACGGCATGCATTGTGCCTTATCAAGCTGGCAAATTAAAGAAAGGGCAACGTCTCATCTCAAATTCGGGTTCGGCGTCAATGGGCTATGACCTTCCCGCATCGATTGGTGTCGCTGTAGCTAAGGGGAGTCGCGTGATCTGCCTTGCTGGAGATGGAAGCCTGCAGATGAATGTCCAGGAACTTCAGACAGTAGTGACAAATAACCTGCCGGTAAAGATCTTTGTTCTGAATAATGGAGGGTACCTCTCTATTCGTCAGACACAAAGCGGCTTCTTCCAGGGACGGTTGATCGGGACGGGATCGACGAGTGGTCTAACCTTTCCTGACATGCTCAAAGTTAGCGCGGCATATGGCATTCCATCCTTTCCGGTAGAGAAGCTCAGCGATCTCGAAAAAGTAAAGGAAGAACTGGCCAGACCTGGGCCTAGCCTCTTTGATGTCCAGTTTGATGTTGCTCAGGAGTTCGAACCGCGCCTCCGTTCTCGCATTCTCCCGGATGGCAAGATTCTGACGCCAAATCTTGAAGACATGTACCCCTTCTTATCGCCAGAAGAACTGGCTTCGAATATGCTCGTTTCGGACGAAGATTAAGGCTATGGGGCAGAACCATCTACTTCGTTTACCGGAGGCACTGTTCTTCGACCTTGATGGCACGCTGCTGGATTCACTTCCCGGCATTCAGCATTCAATTGTCGCAGCCTTCCGGGAGTGTAATTTGCCCATGGCAGATATTGAGGTTCGTTCTCTGATCGGTCCTCCGATTCGGACAATACTTTCCCGCTTAATGCTGAGTGCTACAGCGGAGAATGAAGAAAGCTGCCTCGATCGCCTCGAGAGGGCGTTTCGCGTTAGTTACGACAGTGAAGGTTGGCAAAAAACTTATCACTATTCGGACGCAGCCACGATGCTTCGGAAGATAAAGGCGCAAGGTGTAATACTTTTCGTTATTTCCAATAAGCCGCGGCATGTCTCTCTTAATATCCTCGAGGCCGAAGGCACGCTTGCATATTTCGATGAAGTAGTTACCCGCGACTCGCGTCAACCTCCATACTTAGACAAAGAGGAAATGCTTTCTTCGCTATTGTCTGTACGCAGAATTCGCCCGGAGAAATGCCTAATGGTAGGCGATACAATGGAGGACGCAAGCGCAGCAGCAGCCGTAGGAATGCAATTTTGTTTAATGACTCATGGCTATGGAGATGTTCCCATAGGTAGCAAGATACCTGTAACACTAAGACTTGGTAACTTTGCAGAATTGATGGATGTATTGGACAGATCGGTCCCGATGGTGGGAAGAGGAGTGCAGGATTGATAGATAAGGATATTTTTGAAGATCTCTTCGTTCTGGAGATGGCGAACAACCATCTGGGAAGAGTAGAGCGAGGACTGAAGATTATTCAGGAATTTGCTCAGGTCGTACGCTTCAATAATGTACGGGCGAGTATCAAACTTCAATTCCGCGATGTCGAGCGCTTTATCCATAAAGATTTCGTAGACCGATCTGACCTTCGCTATGTCAAAAAGACACTCGATACTCGCCTTACAGATGATGAATATGCAACCCTGGTCAAGGCTATTCGTGAGGCTGGATGCATAGCTACCGCAACGCCCTTCGATGAGCGTTCTGTCGATCTCTGTGTTGAGCTTGGTATCCCAATTCTCAAGGTTGCCAGTTCGGATCTTAATGACTGGGTGCTGCTTGAGAAGATCGCAAAAACCAAGAAGCCTGTGGTGGTTTCAACGGGTGGTTCGTCCCTGAAAGATATGGACGATATCGTCACATTCTTCTCGAATCGCAATATTCCCCTTGCGATTAATCATTGTGTTTCCATCTATCCATCTGAGGATTCAGAACTCGAAATTAATCAGATCGATTTTCTGAAGAACCGATACCCGGACAACACAATCGGATATTCCACACATGAATATACCGATTGGTCAAACTCCATGATGATTGCCTACGCAAAAGGTGCGAGGACATTCGAACGTCACATTGATATTCCGGACGATGGCATCAAAGTTTCGCCTTATTGCAGCCTGCCGCATCAGATTGATGAATGGTTCAAGGCATTTCATAAGGCAAAAGAGATGTGTGGAGCACCGGGGACGCAGAAGCGTATGCCGCCAAAAAAAGAAATTGAATATCTCGATGCTCTGGTGCGCGGGGTTTATGCGAAGGAGGACCTTCCCGAGGGACACCCCTTGACTGATGACGACGTTTATCTTGCAATCCCACTTCAGAAAGGGCAACTCTCCTGTCGTGAGCTCATGAAGGGCGAGGTATTATTAAAAGCCGTCAAAAAAGACCACGCGATCAGCATCGACGATATCGATAGTCCTTATGCTCAAATTCCATCTTTGCGCAAGACTATCTACAATCGCGGCCTGGATGTTAGTTAGTACAGATGAACAGACTGGCAGATGACTTAGAACGGATCGCTTCGGCTACGGAGTGGCTCTGGGATGATCTGCGCGGGCAGAACCTCTTCATCACCGGAGGAACGGGTTTCTTTGGCAGCTGGCTGGTTGAAAGCTTTTGTTATATAAATCGTAAGCTGCAGCTTGATGCGCATGCCGTTCTGCTTACCCGATCAGCAGATCGCTTTCGCGCGAAGTGCCCTCACCTTGCCAACGACCCTGCAATCGTTCTCCTGACAGGCGATGTCCGTAATTTTGATTTTCCTGAAGGAGAGTTTCCTTTTGTTATCCATGCTGCGACAGAGGCAAACGCGAAGCAGGCAAAAGACGAACCTCTGGAGATGCTGAGTACGATACTTACCGGGACGGAACGTACTTTCGAATTTGCAGCCAGTCATGGCACACGAAAATTCCTTTTTACTAGCTCTGGTGCTGTTTATGGTAATCAGCCATCCGACATTACCCACATACCGGAGAGCTATCTTGGTGGCCCTGATCCCCTCGATCCTTCCTCGGTTTATGCGGAAGGCAAGCGTGTCTCCGAACAGATGTGTTCTCTCTATGCAAAGCGCGCTGAGATAGAAGTTAAGATAGCCCGCTGTTTCGCGTTCGTCGGTCCATACCTTCCTCTGGACGCCCATTTTGCTATCGGCAACTTCATTGGAGATGTACTAGCTAAACGTCCAATTCACATTGGAGGAGACGGCACGCCGCGACGCTCGTATCTCTATGCTGCTGATCTCGCGGTTTGGCTTTGGACAATGCTCTTCCGCGCTCCATCTCTTGTACCCATTAATGTAGGGTCAGCCAACGACCTTAATATTCGTGAGCTTGCAGAGACAATTGCTGCAACCCTTGCTCCCGGTACAGAGATTCATATAGTTGGCCAACCTGTTCCAGACGCTCAGCCAGCGCGCTATGTCCCTTCGATTGATCGCGCGGAGCAACTCCTCGGACTAAAGCCCATGACAGATTTACAGGACTCTATTCGTCGCACGGCTGCCTGGTATCAACATCGTGACCTTCTGAAAGGCTAAGCTGTGCTACCATAGAGATGCACTCCTATTTATGAAACTGGGTGCGCAGGCATTGCAGGCAAAGACCCTTAATGGAGTTCGGGTTTGGCCAGAGACTGCAAGTACGCCTTTTCCCCTCGCATACCTTCCTCGTTTTCTTGGAAATTCGGAAGCCGCGTGATTGCTCTGGCTGGAAGACCCGTCATTGGACGAGGTCTCGCCGTGCAGCAGCAACGCTTCTCATTGGACGATAAGCAATGCTGACATCAGAAATCCATGACGCCTGGCGTCACTGCATTCATTTGTCTATTTACAACTCCCCAAAGGAAAAATCGTTTGATAACCGCAACTCTTGAACCACAATCGCTTCCTGAAACTCTTCTCAAAGCAAATCCAAATGGAACCGCAAAGCCTACCGGTCATGTTCCGGCTGCCGGAGTTCGCTTCACTGACTTCAACATCTCCGGCTCTCTCAAAAATCGCCTGACAAGCGCAGGATTTACGATTCCCACCCCTGTCCAGGCAAAAGCTATTCCTCCTGCGCTCGAAGGTGCAGATATTCTTGCCACTGCTTCCACTGGGACCGGCAAGACGCTTAGCTTTCTTGTTCCTATCATCGAACGGATGGATGCAAACTCCATTCCCAGCACTCGCGGCAAACGCGGTCCGATACGTGCGCTGATTCTGCTGCCTACGCGCGAGCTCGCCATGCAGGTCCTCGAAGCGTATGCGAAGCTCGTTCCCAATGCACGGCACGATGCTGTTCTCGTCTGCGGTGGGCTCTCGGAGCGCGCACAACTGGATAGTCTCGACCGCGGACCCCGTCTTGTAGTCGCAACGCCTGGCCGCCTGGAGGATTTTCTTCGCCGTCGAGAAATCAACATCAGCGCTGTTGAGATGTTTGTGCTCGATGAAGTGGATCGCATGTTGGATATGGGCTTTCTCCCCGCCATTCGACGCATCGCAGGTGCCGTACCGAAGACCCGGCAGACGATGTGCTACTCCGCGACTCTCGATGCCAATATTCGTGAGGTAGTCCGTGATTATGTTCGCAATCCTGTCCGAGTGGAAATCGGCACGACATCCAAACCTTCGGATCGCGTGACTCTGCGCGTCTATACCGTGATGCAGGACCAGAAGCTCGGTCTGCTCAACCAGATGCTCAATGAAGAGCAAGGAACGTTTCTTGTTTTTGCGCGCACCAAACACGGCGCTGATCGCATCTCGCGCAAGCTGGAAAAGCTGGGTCATGACTCCGATGTGATTCATGGCGATCGCAGCCAATCACAGCGCACAGCCGCACTCAAAGGCTTTGCTAATGGCAAGCATCGCGTTCTTGTTGCCACCGATGTGGCGGCGCGCGGCATTGACGTGCAGGACATCGCCCATGTTGTGAACTATGACATGCCCAACGCTTCTGAAGATTTTGTCCATCGCATTGGCCGCACTGGTCGCGCTGGAGCAAAGGGTGTTGCGACTACCTTTATCATGCCGCAGGAAAAGCACGACGCCCGCAAACTTGAGCGCGAACTGAAGATTCAATTTGAGTGGCGTGAGGCCGACAAAAATCTTGAAAAGGAAGTTCGGAATCAGCCGCTCGATAACGTGCAAGGTATGGATCTGTTACAGCTTGAGACTCGCTCCTGGCGCGATAGTTCTGCGGCTCCGGCAGCAAACTCCCGTTCTGCACGCAATAGAAAAGGCGGTAATGGCTTCCGTGGCCACAACAGAGATGCAGGCCGAGGGCATAGCGCAAAATCCGGCACTGGCCGCCGTTCCGGTTCCAGCCGCCGCGCGCAATAACGGAGGCGGCATGACACTTCGCTCTGCTGCGAATCGCGGCAGAGCGAAACATTGTTCTGATTACACGCGTGCCTGTCATCCCGTCGTGGAACCGCTACGCGAAGCCTTATAAAATAGAAAGAGTCCCATGATTTCTGTTTCTAATGTCACGATGCGTTACGGCTCGAAGTTGCTCTTCGAGGATGTCTCTGTCACTTTTACTCCGGGGCGCCGCTATGGCCTCACCGGCCCTAATGGTGCGGGAAAATCAACCTTTATGAAGGTGCTCACCGGCGAGATCGATGCGCAAAAGGGTACTGTTGTGCGCCCGAAGAAACTCGGTGTTCTCAAGCAGGACCAGTACGCCTTTGATGCTTATCGTGTCGTCGATACCGTCATTATGGGCAACAAGGCCCTATGGGATGCTCTCGAAGAGCGCGAGAAGCTCTACGAGAAGGCAGAGCTGACCGATGAGGACGGCGCGCGCCTGGGCGAACTTGAGGGCATCGTCGGCGACGAGGACGGATATGAGGCGGAGTCCAATGCCGCAGTTCTGCTACAGGGGCTTGATATTCCCGATGAACTCCACGAGCGGAAGATGAGCGAGCTTCAGGGCGGCCAGAAGGTCCGTGTGCTGCTGGCACAGGCGCTCTTCGGCAATCCGGAGGCGTTGCTGCTTGACGAGCCTACGAACTATCTCGATCTCGATTCTATCCACTGGCTGGAGAATTTCCTCAACCGTTACGACGGCACGGTCATTACCATTTCGCACGACCGCCACTTTCTCAACTCGGTTTGCACCCACATCGCCGACATCGACTACGAAACCATCATTACCTACACCGGTGGTTACGACGATATGGTGCTGCAGAAGACGCAGGTCCGCGCTCGCATCGAAGCTCAGAATGAGCAGCGGGAAAAGAAGATTGCGCAGCTCAACGACTTTATCGCCCGCTTCTCCGCCGGCACGCGCAGCTCGCAGGTCAACTCGCGCAAAAAGGAAGTGGAACGCCTGGCTACTACCGAGCTTGCACGCTCCAATATCCAGCGTCCGTATATCCGCTTTGAAATGTTGCGCCCGTCCGGCAAACACCTGCTTGAATTTGAGAACATCAACAAATCCTACGTTCAGAAGGACGGCAAAACTGAGCACGTTATCAATAACTTCTCCGGTGCTGTGATGCGCGGCGATAAGATCGTCCTCATTGGCCGGAATGGACAAGGCAAGACGACGCTGCTGAAGGCGCTGCTCGCCAATGCTCCTGATCTCGATGAAGCAGATGCTTCGGCCATCGACTCCGGTACCGTCAAGTGGGGACACGAGGCGCAGATTGGGTACTTCGCGCAGGACCACACCTCATCGATTCCCAAGGGTACTACGGCAGCCGAGTGGCTCCATTCCTTTGACCCCAAAGCAACGAAAGAAGACATTCGCGGCCTACTCGGTCAGATGCTCTTTCGCGGCGAAGAAGGATTGAAGAAGACTGAGGCCCTCTCCGGAGGCGAAGCCGCACGCCTGATCTTCTGCAAGCTTATGTTGCAGAAGCCCAATGTTCTTGTGCTCGATGAGCCTACCAATCACCTTGACCTGGAAAGCATTAATGCGCTGAATCAGGCCATTCAGAAGTACGAGGGAACCGTCTTCCTTGTCACCCATGACCAGGACCTCATTGAAGAAGCCGGCACCCGCGTCTGGCACTTTGAGGGAGGTCCCGATAACTTCCACATTACCGACCACAAAGGCCCTTACGAAGAGTACGAGCAGCAGTTGGCCCTGGCTGCCAAATAATCAGCAAACAACGACATGCCTACTATCGAGCCACAAAAATTTCCCGGAAAAAATGTTCTTGGCCAACCGCTCGCAGTCTGCGGCTGTGAGCCGATGACTGGTTTCTATCGCGATGGCTGCTGCAATACCGGTCCTGCTGATCTCGGGGTTCATACCATCTGTTGCATCGTCGATGAGGCCTTCCTCGTCGCGAGCAAAGCACTGGGCAACGATCTCATCACTCCGATGCCACAATATGGCTTCAAAGGGCTCAAACCTGGTGACCGCTGGTGCGTCTGCGCTGCGCGCTGGCTCCAGGTACAGCAGGCTGGCGCGGCCTGTCCTGTGGTGCTCGAAGCCACCCACGAGAACACGCTTAAAATTGTGCCCTTCGATCTATTGATTCAGTACGCTGTTATTCCCGACCAGCTCCACTAATGTAGAAAGACCTGTAACACCTCTAGTGTTTTACAAGTTCCGCACGTACAAGTGCTGTTGTAAATTCACGAGTCAAACGGTTGTGGACAGGGCGTAACTTCTGAATCGGAACTAGTTCCATATCGACTGGATCAAAATTACTTTTCGATACAAAATTATTAAATTTTTTGATCGTTATCTGATTGAGGCCGCCTGCAACCTCATGAAATCTCGTCGCGCCATCGTTTTTGAATGTAGATCTCCATTGGATGAGGGCTTTCTCGCTAAATAACAGATGGGCCCATGGGAAGACAGAAAATAGATGGCCCCCGAGGGGATGAAACCAGGTTGGGCCGAAGCTGATAAATGCCTCACCACCCGGCTTTAGTAGTCCATGCATCACATCGAGAATCTGGGCCGGGTCGGCGAAGTGTTCAAAGGCGTCGATCGACACAATAATATCCGCAGGTTCTGTTGTAGAGGTTGCGAAAGCGCACCGCCCCTCTACTCCTGCTTGTCGAGCCCGTTCTTTTGCAATGTTGAGATGGCTTTGTTGAATGTCGATGCCAATAACGCGAGCGGCTCCCAGTTGCGCCATGTGGATTGCTTCAGCGCCATGGCCGCAACCAAAATCAATAACAGTTTTCCCCTTGAGTTTGCCGACCAGGCGCTCGCCTAAAAGAGATATCTTTGACGGTCCAGTATTATTCTCCGACAAAAGATCCGGGCTCTTGGGAAAGAGCGTTTTCAGCAGGGAAAGCTCCAGTGCTGCAACATGATTTCTCATAGGAGCGCCATCCTATAACTGCGGAATCTGCTGTCGTAACTCGAAAATATACCTGGTTACGAAAGATTATTCCGTTTAGTACCTCTGTTGATCGTCTCGATGAGGCCTAGAAGACGATATTTTCAGGCAGCAAGTAAGTGAAATCCGTTGCAATTGCAAACGTCTATCCCGAGCCAGCAAGGCTCCAGGGAGAGATGAAAGAGGAAGCTATGGCAGATGATTATTTAGGAATATTGCTCAGCTTGGCCCATTGGTAGTTCGACGTATTGATGGGCTTTTGGGTTGTCGAACCAAAGTGGTGCGCCCGAGAAGATTCGAACTTCTGACCTACAGCTTCGGAGGCTGCCGCTCTATCCAGCTGAGCTACGGGCGCGTTCTTTTAGCCTAGCATGTTCACACCGCCAGTTGACAGTCCTGAGCGCGGTGGTTCAGCATCGAACAACCATCAGACTTTCTGGAAAGAGAGACCGACGCTTATGTTCCTCCGCTCCTCCATCGCAACTTTAGCTTGTACTGTGATGCTTGCTGCTGGCGGCTTCGCGCAAGAGCCGAATCACATGGACGATATGCCGCATCCCGCGCCAATCACCAGTCCGGCCGCGACGGCAACAGTAGATCTTAACGGTAAAAATATCAAGATTACCTACAATGCGCCGTCCATGCGCGGTCGCAAGATTATGGGAGGACTTGTCCCTTACGATAAGGTATGGCGTACGGGAGCCAATGAAGCAACAACCCTGATTACAAAGACCAATTTGAAAATCGGAACGCTTACTGTGCCAGCCGGTACTTACACACTCTTTACGCTGCCCAGCGCAGGTACATGGCAGTTGATCATCAGCAAGGACACTGGTGAGTCAGGCTTGGCTTACAAAGAGTCCATGGACTTAGGACGCACGCCCATGATGTCAAAACCTATGTCCGAGCCGCAGGAAAAGATGTCGATTTCATTTGAGAACACCAGTGGCAACCATACTGAGCTTCACATCAAGTGGGAGAATACCGACCAGTATGTCGAGGTTACCGCTGAATAGGAGCTATTCGGTGGCCTCTTTTTCTGCACGCAACTTCTCCATCACGGCGGACACCAGCTCCTTCGCGCCGCTGATGTTCGCCAACACCGCCTGCAGATCGAGCGCCGGAACGTTCGGGTTGCGAGCGCTCGTGCAGTAAACGCCATGCTGTCCTATAAGGATCAACGCATCGGTCAGTACATCAAGTGTGACCGCCAGCCGTCCGCGGGCTTCGCCCATCATGAACTCGTATTTTTCAAGCTCCTGCTGGCGATCGTAGAAGACGGACATCTACCACTCCTTCGCGGCAGTGTCCGCCACCAGAGGGTCCGGCGCTACCGGCCCCTTCCAGCGCAGCACCGGCTTGCGCGCGGCAGTGGTCTCATCCAGACGCTGCACCCGCGTCGTATGCGGAGCGGTCTTGACCAGTTCGGGATTTTCTTCCGCCTCGCGCGCGATCTGCTGCAGCGCATCGACTAGCAGATCAAGCTCCTCGCGAGACTCGCTCTCTGTTGGCTCGATCATCATCGCGCCCGGCACCACCAGCGGGAAGCTGACGGTATAGGCGTGGAAGCCATAGTCGATGAGGCGCTTGCCCATGTCGCCGGTCTTCACGCCGTTTTTCGCCTGGCGCTTGTCGGAGAAAACAACCTCGTGCAGCGAAGGAGCCTTGTAGGGCAGCTCGAAAGTGCTCTCCAGCTTCTTTCGCAGGTAGTTTGCGTTCAGCACGGCGTCTTCGGTGGTCTGCCGCAGGCCGTCCGGTCCATTGGCAAGGATGTAAGCCAGCGCACGCACGAACATGCCGAAGTTGCCATAGAACGCACGCACTCTACCGACGCTCTGCGGACGGTCATAGTCCAGTCCAAGCGTGCCATCCGGCCGCGTCACTACAACCGGCGTCGGCAGAAATGGCTCCAAAATCTTCTTGCAGGCCACCGGACCTGAGCCCGGGCCGCCGCCGCCGTGAGGAGTCGAAAAGGTCTTGTGCAGGTTCAGGTGCATCACGTCCACGCCGAAGTCGCCGGGTCGCGTCTTGCCACACAGCGCATTCATGTTCGCGCCGTCCATGTAGAGCAGCGCGCCTTTGGCGTGGAGAATGTCCGCTATCTTATGAATTTCACTCTCGAAGACGCCGATCGTCGAAGGATTGGTCAGCATCAGAGCGGCGGTATCTTCATCGACCATCCGCTCCAGCTCGGCAATATCGACCATGCCCTGCGCGTTCGACTTCAGGTTGGCAACCTCGTATCCGCAGACCGCGGCGGTCGCGGGATTGGTCCCATGCGCCGAGTCGGGGATGAGGATCTTCTTGCGCGCATTGCCTTTGCTCTCGTGATACGCGCGCACCAGCAAGATGCCGGTGAACTCGCCATGCGCTCCTGCCGCCGGTTGCAACGTGATCGCGTCCATGCCGGTGATCTCGATCAACGCATCCGAGAGCGTCTTCATAATTCCCAGGCAGCCCTGCGACAGCGACTCCGGCTGATACGGATGCGCCTCGGCAATCCCTTCAAGCCGCGAGACCAACTCGTTGATGCGCGGGTTGTACTTCATGGTGCAACTGCCCAGCGGATACATGCCAAGGTCAATTGCGTAGTTCCACGTCGAAAGCCGGGTGAAGTGGCGGATGATCTCAATCTCGCTCAGTTCTGGCATTACGCCGAGATCGGTACGCACGGTCGTGCCGAGCAGGGAAGCAGCATCGACCGCCGGAACGTCCAGCTCGGCAAGTCGATAGGCCTTTTTGCCCGGAGAAGACTTTTCAAAAATCAGGTCTTCGTTCTGGTTGACGTGTGTCGTCGCCTTTTTTGGCGTGCCTGCGAACTTCTCATCTGCCATTCTTAAAACTCCTGCGCATCGCTTTCATTACCGGTTTCGGAGTAGCTTCCTGATTCCGGGCCATCCAAATCCTCTTCACGTAACGAAAGGCCGAACACTGTGCCATTCTCAAATTCAATTGTCAGCGCATCGCCTTCTTCAAGCGATGCCTGCACAACCTTCTCGCCGATCTGCGCGCACAGTGCATTGCGGTACTCCGGTTCTCCGTAAGCAACGGAGAAATCCGGGAACAGTACATGCGGCCATGCGTAAAGCGTGAATAGAGGAGCAGGGAAACGAAGCTGCAAATAGTCCTGCACAAACTCTATCGCGACAAGCTCCTCGCCGATGATGGCCGAAACATCCATGGCTAAGCCTTCCCGCCTGCGAGCGCTGCTGCAGCTGCATCGATCTGCTGACGCGTGGTTAACTCTGTCGCGCACCAGAGGCTCGCGTTCGGGCCAAGCTCCGGATACCACTTCTGCAACGGCAGACCGCCGATGATCTTCTTATCAAGCAGCGCGGCATTAGTTACTTCCGCACTTCGCGGCAGATCGAGTACAAACTCATGGAATCGCGGAGCACCATCGAACAGCACCTTTGCATTAGCTCCAAGCGAGGTCTGTGCATAGTGCGCCTTGGCAAGGTTCTGTTCGGCTAACTCCTTCATACCCTGCTTGCCATAAACAGTCAGAAAGATGGTCGTCATCAACGCGACCAGCGCCTGGTTGGTGCAGATGTTCGAAGTGGCCTTCTCGCGCCGGATGTGCTGTTCTCTTGTACTCAAAGTCAGCACAAATCCGCGCTTACCATTCACGTCCTTGGTTTCGCCAACGAGGCGTCCCGGCATCTGCCGTAGAAACTTTTCCTTGCAGGCAATCACGCCGCAGAACGGCCCGCCGAAGCTGGGAGCTACGCCAAAGCTCTGCGCTTCCAGCGATACGATGTCGGCCTCCGCCGGAGGCTTTACGATGCCCAGCGACACTGCCTCCGCAACCGACACAATCAGCAGCGCGCCTTTTTTATGCGCGATCTCTGCAATTGCCGCCACGTCTTCAATGGTTCCGAAAAAGTTTGGCGACTGAATCAGCACGCAGGCTATGTTCTCTGTAATCGCAGCATCGAGCGCGGCCAGATCAACACGGCCGTTCTCTGCGTAGCCAATCTCCGTAACCGGAATCTCCTGATGCTGCGCGTAAGTTGCAACGACCTCGCGATACTCCGGATGCACTGTCCGCGCGATCACCGCACCATCGCGGCCGGTGATGCGAACGGCCATCATGATGGCTTCTGCTGCTCCGGTCGAGCCGTCGTACATAGAAGCATTGGCAATCTCCATGCCGGTCAGCTCGCAGATCATGGTTTGGAACTCAAACATGGCCTGCAGGGTGCCCTGCGCGATCTCCGGCTGGTAAGGCGTGTAGCTGGTCAGAAATTCACCGCGCTGTACCAGAGAATCAATAATTACAGGGCGGTAATGTCGATATACACCTGCGCCGAGAAAGCTCGCATAGCCCGCGGCGTTATGTTCGGCATAGGCGCGAAAGCGGTCCAGAATCTCCGACTCGCCGTGCTGGCGAGGAATAGCGAGGTCGCGCTTCAGTTGATATTCGGCGGGTATGCTTGAAAAAAGATCATCGATTGATGCCGCGCCAATCTCGGCTAGCATCTCCTTGCGGTCCGCAGGGGACTTCGGCAGATAGCGCATTAGTGTCCGGTCTCTTCAGAGATGAATTTTTCGTAGTCTGCGGCGGAGAGAAGCCCGTCCGCTTCACTGCCTGTGAGATCCAGCTTCAGCATCCAGGTATTATTGGCATCCGCATTAATCTTTTCCGGAGCGTTGGCCAGGTCTTCATTCACTGCTGTCACAATGCCCGAGGCCGGGGCGTATAGGTCCGAAACCGCCTTCACCGATTCAACTGAGCCGAAGACCTTGCCTGCTTCGAGTTTGTCGCCTACCTTGGGCAGTTCGACAAAGACGATGTCGCCCAGCGAACTCTGCGCATAATCCGTTATGCCGACGGTTCCTTTGCCGCCATTAACTTCAATCCACTCGTGCTCTTTGGTGTACTTGTAATTTGCAGGATAGGCCATGATTGAACGTCTCTCCGTCTTCCATTGTATTGTGCCAGACAGCAAAAATAGGGTTATCGAGGGCCAAAACCGGGGTAAGGCTCAAGCGGCGTAAGCGCGACCAGTTCCAGCATACCCAGCCGGGCCAATGGCAGGCTGGAAGCAGCGTCGCGAGCTTCTGCTTCGGACGCAGCTTCCAGCAGGAGAACCGCGCCCGGCTCATCTTTGCGCCGCCAGATGCTGCGCAAGACTCCAGTGCTGTAAAGCTCGCGTACACGCTGCGACTCCTGCTCCAGCAACTCCGGTGTCCATTTGTCTGCAGGAAACTGGTCTGTCTTCCGTCGAGTCAAAACAAAAAATTGCAAACGGATGCTCCTCTTCTCTTAGTTCTAAATTGCTTTTGGCTACTTTTTTGACCGCTTATAGAAAGGCATCGGCACGACCTTTGCCTTTACCTTTTGGCCACGAATTTCCACCGCAACTTCGGTATCCAGTGCGCCATACTCTACCGGAACATAGGCCATGGCAATGTTCTTCTTCAAAAAGGGCGCAGGCGAGCCGCTGGTAATTTCGCCGATCTTTTCGCCATTGAGCGTGAATACCGGATAGCCGTCCCGGCCGATACCGCGTTCGATCATCTCCAGTCCAACCAACTTGCGTTTCGGTCCACCAGATTCCTGAATCTCTGCCAGTGCCTCGCGACCGACGAACTCCGGCTTGTCGAGCTTGGCATATCGCCCCAGTCCGGCTTCCAGCACATTGATGGTGTCCGAGATTTCGTGGCCGTACAGTGCCATTGAGGCTTCCAGTCGCAGCGTATTGCGTGCGCCCAAACCGCAGGGCAGAATCCCAAACTCTGCACCGGCGGCCAATACCTCGTTCCATACTCGCTCACTGGTTGCGGCATCCGAGGGAATATAAATTTCAAATCCGTCCTCGCCCGTGTAACCGGTCCGAGCAATCATCACATTGTGCAGACCGCATACCTGACCCCAGGTGAAGTGGTAATTCTTGATTGCGCTCAGGTCTACCGGAGTTAGCTTTTGTAAAGTCGCAAGTGCGCGCGGTCCCTGGATGGCCAGCTGTGTGTAGTAATCGCTGTAATCGCTCACATGGACGCCCCGCATCTTTCCAACGACCTGCCGTACCCACTGCACGTCTTTTTCGCGGGTTCCCGCATTGATCACGATCAGGTAGTCGTTGCCTGAAAGCTTGTGTACCACCACATCGTCAACAAAGGTGCCATTCGGGTACAGCATCGCCGAGTACTGCGCCTGACCTTCGACCAGCTTCGACGCGTCATTCATGCAGAGCTGCTGCACTGCTTCCAGTGAGTTCGGTCCGCGCAGTTGAATATCGCCCATGTGGGACACATCGAACAGGCCTACGGTGGTACGCACTGCCATGTGCTCTGCTATCAGGCCGCTGTATTCGACTGGCATATCCCAGCCGCCGAAATCGACCATCCTGGCCTTCGATGCCCGGTGAACGGCATTCAATGCAGTTTTACGGAGTGGAGCTTGAGTTTCAGACAAGGAGATAACCTCTATGGCCATCCTATTTTGCTGCCACTTTCGGGTCAACGAATAGGGATTGCTGAATCGCTGGTATGCGCTTTTTGTCTATGACTGAGGTAGCAAAGAGATTTACACCGTAACCGACTCCCGATACTCTCCCCACACCCTTCGCAGCACATCGGCAATCTCGCCGACGGTTGCGTAGCTCTCGACCGCGTTCAGAATCAGCGGCATGAGGTTCGCTCCGCCGCGCGCGGCATCCTCCGCTTGTTGCAGAGCTGAAGCATGGAGGCCAGCGTTCCGCCGCAGCCGTAGCGCTCGCAGCCGCTCAATCTGCTGTGCTTCCAGGGTTTCGTCCAGCCGCTGAATCGGAACCGCGACTTCCTGTTCTGTTGCAAACTCGTTCACGCCGACGACGATTGCCTCTCTGGAGTCCACTGCCCTTTGGTACGCATAGGCGGCGGTCTGAATCTCACGCTGCACATAGCCTTGCTCGATGGCGCGCAGCATCCCGTACTTTCCTAAGCGATCAAATCCGGCGATGGTCGTCATGTACTTTTTCGCGCGCGCCTCAATCTCATTCGTCAACGATTCAACGTAATAAGATCCCGCCAGCGGATCGACTGTCTCCGTCACACCGCTCTCGTACGCAAGAATCTGCTGTGTCCGCAACGCAATCCGAGCTGCTTGTTCAGTCGGTAGAGCCAATGCCTCGTCAAAGCCGTTGGTGTGCAGCGACTGCGTTCCGCCCAATACAGCCGCCAGTGCCTGCAACGTTGTCCGAGCAATATTGTTTTCCGGCTGCTGTGCAGTCAAGGTTGAGCCTGCCGTCTGCGCATGGAAACGCAGCATCCAGCTCCGCGGATTCTTTGCGCCAAAGTGCTCACGCATCAGGTGCGCCCACATTCGCCTCGCCGCGCGGAACTTCGCCACTTCTTCCAGAAGATTGTTATGTGCGTTAAAAAAGAAGCTCAGCCGTGGTGCAAATGTATCGACATCAAGTCCCGCGTCTATCGCCGCTTGCACGTAAGTCATGCCGTTGGCCAGCGTGAATGCCACCTCCTGCACAGCGGTGCAGCCGGCCTCGCGCATGTGATAGCCGGAGATGGAGATGGTGTTCCACTCCGGAACCTCCTCTGCCGCCCAGGCGAAGATGTCTGTGACCAGCCGCATCGCGTGCTCGATGGGATAGATGTAGGTGCCGCGTGCGATGTACTCCTTCAGAATGTCATTCTGAATTGTTCCGCTTAGCCTCTTCACATCCGCGCCCGTGCGCCGGGCTACAGCGACATACAGCGCCAGCAGAATCGACGCCGTAGCATTGATCGTCATCGAGGTCGAAATCGTGTCCAGGTGGATTCCGTCAAAGAGCCGCTGCATGTCTTCGATCGAGTCAATCGCAACTCCTACACGGCCCACCTCGCCCAGCGCCAGCGGTGAATCGGAGTCATACCCGATCTGTGTCGGCAGATCGAACGCTACCGACAGGCCCTTGGTTCCGTTTGCCAGCAGAAATTTATAGCGGCGGTTCGATTCTTCGGCATCGCCCATGCCTGCGTACTGCCGCATCGTCCACAGCCGTCCCCGATACATCGTCGGCTGCACGCCTCGGGTATAGGGAAATGCGCCCGGTTCACCCAACTGCGAGTCGGGATCGAAGCCGTTCAGATTGTCCGGGCCATAAACCCGTTCAATCGGAATTCCGGAACTTGTTTTCGGCAACTCCGGCATGACGATGGATTGTACTTTATTGCCCGCGGCCTCTGCGTCGGGCCCGTACAAAGCTGCTTACCAGAAAGTATCCAAAGACAATTGCCATTGCGGTGCACACCAGAAACTGTACGTGCGCATCATGATTCGTGGCGGTCTCGTGTATCGCTGCGCGCGATTTCCATGCCCATCCTGCCCCAAAGAAGGCGAACAGCCCAAAGAACACCCCCGCCAGCTCAAGCCCAAGAACGCCTGAGAGCTTCACGAATGGCTTCCACACCGCCTGGGCAAAAAGCTTGCTACCGCGCGCCAGCCCCTGGCCAGTCTGTCGGGCCTGTGCGGTACGGGGTGTGGGATTAGGGCGCTGAGCTGTTCTTGTATCCGGCGCATGAGATGGTTTTGCCGCTGTTGCTGTTGGCGACTGAGCTGATGTGCTGGTCTGTGCTGGTTTCTGTTTGCCTGCTGACGGATTCGGCGCGGTCGCAGCATCGACTGCCGTGACCAGTGTCTTTGCGGCAGCGCGAGCGCCTACACCCAGCGCACGACCAAAGCGGACGGAATCCATGACTTAAGTGTAGCGATTCAGTGCCTGCGAGAACAGTCCCTGCTATAAGTCGTCAGATTGCAATCTCCAGTCGTCGTGCGATGCGGATGGCTGTATCTAGCCGGGCAGCCAGAATTCGACGTCCTTCTTCCTGCGCAGCCTTCAGTACCTCCGGAGGAGCTGAATCCGGCGTGCCACTATGGAAAGGAGGATCAGGCGCATATTCAATCGAGAGCTGGATCTGCTGAGCGGCAAGATCGCCGCGCAAAAGCGCAGCGACTGTCAGCGCTCCATCGATTCCAGCCGTCACTCCTGCAGCGCTGATGTGCTTTCCATCGACCACTACGCGCGAATTTACAGGAATTGCGCCGAAGTATGGCAGCAGATCGAAAGATGCCCAATGCGTTGTGGCGCGCACTCCCTTGAGCAGTCCGGCCGCACCGCACAGAAGCGCTCCTGTGCAAACGGAAAATACGTATTTTGCGCCTGCCGCCTGATTGCGAAGAAAAGAAAGGATGACGTCATCCTCCATCAGGTCCTGCTGGCCATAGCCGCCCGGCACAACGAGCACATCTAGTTGTGGTGCCTCATCCAGCGAGATCTCCGGTGTCAGCAGCAATCCTTGGACATCACGAATCGGTGATTTGTCTCTTCCGATTACATGAAAGGCCGAATCCGGGACCCTCGACAGAACTTCAAAAGGTCCTGTGAAGTCAATCTGATCAAGACGCGGATAGATCAGTGCACCGATCTGGAGTTGCCTGGGATTGGAAGTATCGAGCAAAAATTGTCCTCCTGTTCTTACCCTACTCTTAGCAATCAAGAAGAAAATTTACTGCTGATATACGTTGCGGTTTATTGCCGCATCTAACTCTTCTAATGTTGCTACATTTGCCAGAGGAGACCCGTGGGCGATGAAGAAATTTTTTTGGATGACAGGTGGTCTCTGTGCAGCCGCCGCATGTTTTATTGTTTGGGGGCCAAAGCGGATCAAGCCGATTCAGGAACTTGCCGAGCGTCTGGACATGGCCTGGTCCGATCATCATACGATTGTCTAGCAGGGCATATTGTCCGATTGCGGCGTGCATCGCAATCGGCGTATCCTTAATCCAGGAGCATCCTGCAAGGGGTGCTCCCGGTACCCGCAATGCCGTTCCCGCCGGTCGCTCTGGTTCGGGAATACCCGATGCGTGGTGGTTGCATACAAAGGGAGTCCGGAGGTGGCATTGAACCCAAAGGTCAAAAGTCTTATTCAGAAGCTTGGAGAAGCGATCCACGAATCGGTTGCCGAGTCTGAAGATATTGCCGGCGTCGTCAAAAACATTCGTGAGCAGGGCTTCGATGTTCTGCTCATGCTCGAAGCAACGATAGGCCTCAACGAAGTTGAGAAAGAAACCAGCGATGCGGAACAAACCATCAGCGATGACGAAACCGGGCAGTTCACCCAGAATGATCTGACGTTTCTGCGTTCGCTGCGGATCTCTGTTCCGGAAGAGAACGAAGAGACCACAACCGAAGAATAAGTTTTCGTTTCAAAATGTCAGGCCCGGCATATCTGCCGGGCCTTCCTTGTTCTTTCTGATGCGAGCTTCGCTCGCCGCGTGGTAGACTCGCCTTTTTCATAAGACGCATTGTTTACTTTGTGCATCCGAAGCATGTAGTCAATCGAAAGAAGCCGAGGTTGTTGAAATATGAGAGATACGTTAGGTGTTTTGCTTGCCGGTGGCGCAGGTGAACGGCTCTTCCCGCTGACCCGCGACCGCGCAAAACCTGCCGTTCCCTTTGCGGGCCAGTACCGCATTATCGACATTACTTTGTCGAATTGCATCAACTCCAATCTGCGCCAAGTCTACATCCTTACTCAGTACAAAGCTCTCTCGCTGAATCGCCATATCCGCGAAGGCTGGGGTCCCGTTGTTGCGAATGAGCTGCACGAGTTCGTCGAGATTCTGCCGCCAATGCAGCGCGTCAGCAAGAACTGGTACACCGGTACGGCCGACGCCGTCTATCAGAACATCTATTCCATCGGCTCAGAAGAGCCGAAGTACGTCCTCATTCTCTCCGGCGATCACATCTACA
>DASRSR010000179.1:0-30144 GCA_035656355.1 Edaphobacter sp. | reverse complement strand
GGCAAGGCCGCAGCCATAGCTCCAGTCTTGCCGAGGAACTTTCTTCGAGATACATTTATTTCCTTCATCTTGTACCCTCCAGAAATTCTTATGTTTGTTTTTTAGGGTTGCGTCCTGTTCGCAAATCCAGGACGGGCTGGCGTTGCATCGGGTCGAGACCGTCTGCTTCCTGAACAAATGTTTCACCGATAACCGGACATAAATAGTGCAGGACAGATGCACCATAAATATCGGTGTCACACTTGATACGCCGCATTTTGCGATTATGTCAAGAAATATTTCTTGTATTTAAAATAATTTTCTTGACCTATTTCGAGGAACAGCTATCCGCAACTAAAGAATTCCAAAACACAGCCAGAGAAATTAATAAATTTCCTGTTATTTATGGGCTATGGCATCATTTCTCTCGTTAAGAAAAATATCTTGAATAACACAAAAGTTGTATACATTTCGCTCGGTTAGCGCGGCAACGTCACGACAGCTTTTGGCCACGGGTTCACAATCGGAACAACGAACAACATGATCTCGAACCGGAAAAAGAAGGTTTGACGTTCTGCGATACCCCTGTTCGATGAGCCTTTCACCCTGAGCAGGCTTTTTCGCAGTAATCTATGCATCTATGTTTGTGTGGCACGAACCCATCTGGCCAGCCTCGTCAATGAGTTTCGGCGGAGTGCTGCGGAGACAGCGGTTGTAGCACATCGCGGAAACCGCAGCTACCGCACAACCTACGGTCAAATTGCGCAACTAGCCGGGCGTTTTGCTGCAGAGTTAAGCAGGCGCGATATCCCGGCCGGCGAGCGTGTCCTGCTCTGGGGTGAAAATTCAGCAGAATGGATTGGAACTTTCTTCGGCTGCCTGCTGCGCGGCGTCATCGTGGTCCCATTGGATGCCGCCGGATCATCTGGGTTTGCCGTCCGGGTAATTAAAGACGTTTCGCCAAAACTAGTTATTGGTGATGCACATCTTTTAGAGACGCTCTCTACCGATATCCCACGTTTGTTTTTTTCAGAACTCATCACGCAACTGCCCGCAGAGCCGGATTTAACCATCAGCAATGCGGTCACATCAGAAACGCCATTCCAGATCGTCTTTACCTCCGGCACCACATCGGAGCCGAAAGGCATCGTCCATACACACCGCAATGTTCTGGCGAGCCTCCAACCTATCGAAGATGAAATCGCAAAATATCGCCGTTACGAGCGATGGGTCCATCCGCTGCGTTTTCTGCAGACGCTGCCGCTGAGCCACGTCTTCGGACAGTTCATGGGATTATGGATTCCACCACTATTGGCTGCTGAAGTCCACTTCATCGAGCAGCCCGAGGCCAGACGGATGACGGAACTCATCCATCGTGAGCGCATCTCAGTGCTCATCGCCGTTCCCCGCGTCTTGCAGTTATTGCGAGCGCATCTATTAGGCGAATTCCCTGCTCTCACGCGGATGCTGGATCAGGCAGAAGGTATTTCTATCTGGCGCCGCTGGTGGAAGTTTCGGCGAGTGCATCGCAAGCTGGGATGGAAATTCTGGGCCGTGATCTCAGGTGGAGCAGCGCTACCCGCAGAGACGGAAGCATTCTGGGGCAAACTCGGTTTCGCACTGATTCAGGGCTACGGCATGACCGAGACTGCCGCATTGGTGACTCTCAATCATCCGTTCCACATCAGGCATGGAACTATCGGAAAGGCGTTGCCGGGGCGCGAAGTCCGCATCAGCGACAAAGGCGAGATTCTAGTGCGCGGCGACATGCTCTCCGGCGCCTCGTGGCATGGGGGCAGAATGCACCCGCGTGAAGGCGAGTGGCTCGCGACCGGCGATCTGGCGGCAAAAGACGAGTCCGGCGATCTCCGTTTTCTCGGTAGAAAAGGCGATGTCATCGTAACCGGCTCCGGGATGAATGTGCATCCAGCCGATTTGGAACAGGCGATGAACCGACAGAACGGGGTGCATGGTTGCGTCGTTGTCTCGTGCAATACCGCCGGAGGAGCGGAGCCGGTTGCCGTTGTTCTTTTTGCCGGAAGCGATGCGGACCTTCAGATAGCGACCGGCAATGCCAACCATCAGCTCGCCGATTATCAGCAGATCCGGCGCGTGCTGCGCTGGCCGGAATTACAGTTTCCTTATACATCTACCGGCAAGTTGCTTCGACGAGAAGTTGCACAGTGGGCCTGTAGCGTCATGCAAGGTCAGCATACTTCGGACCATCCGGCAGAAGATAGCCTGCTCGCCCTGATTGCCGAAGTCACCGGCGAACACGTTTCTGGTGCCAACGACAACGCACGTCTCTCCGAAGATCTGCATCTGGACAGCCTCGGTCGTGTGCAACTGCAGTCAACGATTGAACAAAAACTTGGAATTGAGCTTGATGACGATGCCATCGCCACAGCAGAGACATTGGGTGATTTACGGACGATGATGAATGTCTCCACCCAAGCCAAACTCGCTCCTCCTCAGACTGGCAACTTGGCAGCTTCTGTCCAGGTATCCGCAGAAGAACCGGAAAAGCCTGAGACGAACATCTATCCGAAATGGCCGTGGAGCTGGCCAGCTCATTTACTGCGCATTGGGTTCATTGAGATTGTGATGAGACCGATCATCTGGCTACTTGCCAAACCTCGAGTCACTTACAAAACAGGCACTATACCCGATGGGCCATTGTTAATTATCGGCAATCATGTAACCGCCTACGATGGCGCACTTATCTTGTATGCTCTGCCGCGAAAGCTGCGGCAGAACGTTGCCATCGCCATGTCTGGCGAATTGTTGCTGGACCTCCGCAAAGGCCGCAACCAGGGAAATGCTCTCCATAACTTGCTCGCACCAGCGGGATATTGGCTGGTTACAGCGCTGTTTAATGCATTTCCTCTGCCACGCACACGTGGTTTTCGCAGAAGCTTTGAACATGCAGGCGAGGCGATGGATCGCGGCTATTCCGTGTTGATCTTTCCTGAAGGTACGCGCAGTAAAGACGCAATATTGCAACCATTTCGTCAGGGCACTGGCCTGCTGGCCCAGGAATCGCGCATCCCGGTGCTTCCGGTTGCGATGGCTGGATTGGGCAAGATGATGATGAAGGGCTGGTTCCGCTCAGGACGGCTTGAAATACGCATTGGCGCTGTTATTCCTGTCGAGGAAGGTATTGGTCCAGCCGAGTTGACATCGAAACTTGAAAAGACCATCAGACAGCTTCTGAATGATTGAAGTAAATCAAGGTTAGCTCTCTTCCCTTTCATGCCTTAAACTAGAATTCAATGTCCACCCAAATTGTTCGTCCTGCCCGCAACCTGCAAGGCTCTCTTACCCTGCCCGGAGACAAGTCGATCTCTCATCGTTACGCCATGCTCGCAGGGCTGGCCGAAGGCACCACACGACTTTCGAACTTTTCAACGGGCGCTGATCCGCACTCTTCTCTCTCCTGCATGGAAGCACTTGGCGCGACTGTTGTTAAAAACGGGACTTCAATTGAAATCACCGGCGTTGCAGGAGCCTTTCACAAACCGGAACATCCGCTCGATTGCGGCAATTCCGGCAGCACGATGCGTATGCTCGCCGGACTGATCGCATCGCATCCGCATACCTTTACCCTGATCGGCGACCACTCTCTTTCTGCGCGTCCCATGGAGCGTATTCGCAAACCGCTCTCGAAGATGGGCGCAGAGATTCACCTCACCGGCGGCGACGGAGCCACAGGCGGGCATGCACCGATGACCATTGTCGGCGGCCCACTGAATGCCATCGACTTTGATACGCCGATTCCATCGGCGCAGGTGAAGACAGCCGTCCTCTTCGCCGGATTACAGGCTAACGGAACAACCAGCCTCAGCGAATCGGTGCGCACGCGCGATCATTCAGAACATGCGCTCAAGGCATTTGGCGCAACGCTTAGCATCAACGGCGAAAAGCTCAGCATCAACGGGCATCAGAAACTGAAAGCAATCGACGCGACCGTTCCTGGCGATCTCTCTTCGGCTGCATTCTTTCTGTGCGCTGCGCTGCTCTTTCCCGATTCGAACCTGGTTCTCGATTCTCTGGGCATGAATCCGACGCGCGCCGCGCTGCTCGATGTGATTACTGCACTCGGCGGAAAAATCAAGGTGTTGAACGTCGAAGAACACCATGGCGAGATGATTGGTACTATCCAGGTCAATCGCGCTCCTGGTGGACTGAAAGGCATTGCCATCTCAGGTGCGCTCTCGGCCCAGTTGATCGACGAACTGCCAGTAATTGCGGCCATTGCTCCCTATACCAGCGAAGGCATTACTATCCGCGACGCGAAGGAACTGCGGGTCAAGGAGTCTGATCGTATCGCTCTTGTCGCAAAAAACCTCAAAGCAATGGGCGCTGAATTTACCGAGCATGAAGACGGACTCAGCATCCCTGGCAATCAGCAGCTCCATGGAGCAGCTATCGACTCCGGCAGTGACCACCGTATCGCAATGGCCTTTTCGGTTGCGGCCCTGCGCGCCAGTGGAGAAACAGAGATTCAAGGGGCCGAGGCTGCGGCAATCTCGTTTCCGGAGTTTTTCGCCTATCTCGACATGCTTGCCCAGCGTTGAGCTTATAAAGAAACGCGGTGATCGACCGAAGACAGGCTGCGCTCAATCCTGGCCTGTCTTTGCTCAAAATTGGCAGGATATCCGTGCAGCAGGTCTGTCAACGCTTCTATCGCATGTTCAGCCTGTACTTCGTCGAGCTTATAGCTCACAGGAGCATGGTCGCGGTCTTCTCCGCGAAGGATTCTGACGTTTTTGGTCTTCAGCGGAAGCCATTCCAATGGCTTCTGCCATGAAGGTCCTAAAATGACCATCGGCAAACCTACGGCACGTCCGATATGCATGGTTCCGGTGTCCAGCGTTACCGCTGCATCGCTCATCGCCAGCAATGCGGCAAGCTCAGTTACGGATGTCTGCCCCGTCAACGATGTGCCTGTACCTGCGGCCAGACGAAGCCTCTCAACAGCGGCGCTATCGGCGCTTGTGCCAACATAAACCACTGCGCAGCTGAGCGTTTGATGTGCATAACGGATTACCTGAACAAAGCGCTCATCATGCCATCCTGTTCTCTGCCCTCCGCTGGCTTGCGTAACCATCACCAGCAGCGGCTTGCCTTCAGGATTCGCGAACTGCATCAACTTCTCTGCTGATTCAACATCTGCCGATGAGAAATACACTCGTGGCTCATAATGCTCGGACTTAAGCCCAATAACTTCGGCGAGCTGAAGATTGTTGTCGATCAAACTCTGATCACGACGATAGCTTGCCGGAACATGATAAAGCTGCGGCGCAAGTGTAAAGCCGCCGCGCCATCCCGCGCCTGCAAGTAGCGCCATGAGGGCAATGCGGCTGCGTTGATCGGAAGCCCCAGTCAGCGTACAGGATGGGCGAAGCTTTCGATGCGCAAGCTCCGCGCGAAGTGCCTTCGCGGCCGCAAAAGTTTCGCGCAGGGGATCGGGAGTACCGATCAAATGGTCGATAGCCGGATTATGACGAAGTAAATCCAGACCAATGCCACGTGTAGCGACAGTCAGCATTATGTCTGGTCTCATCTGTCGGATGGCTTCATAGACTGGTGTCAGATGGACACAGCAGCCCAGCGGAAGCATGTACTCCAGAATAAGAACACTATCGACGTTGCTAGACGGAGATTGGCGCCCGCGCAGCAGACGTTCGGTCGCCATAACAGAGTTGAGGGAGAAACCTAGCAGGTCTTTTTTAAAAGACATTTGCCTCTCTGGCTACATCTTGTAGCGGCCCATATCATCGTCGTTGAGATTTTCGAGCCAGCGGCGCATATCGTCGGCGTTTACGCTCTGGTTCCCGCTACTTATCTGCTTCGAACTCTCCAGAACATCGCGGTTGACGTAGATTGGGCAGTCCCAGCGGAGTGCAAGCGCGATCGCATCCGATGGACGCGCGTCCAGCGTGACGGTTTCACCTGCATGGTCCATCCAGATGACGGCATAAAAGGTCTCGTCGCGCAGTTCGGAGACAACAACTTTGTTGACCTGCGCGTTCAGACCACGCGCGAGGTTTTGCAGCAGATCGTGCGTCATTGGCCGCGGCGTCGCAGTCTTTTCCAGTTCCAGAGCGATAGCATTTGCCTCAAAGATTCCCACCCAGATGGGAAGCACAGCATCGCTGCCGACATCTTTGAGCACAACAATGGGCATATTCGTCACCGGATCCATCATCAGGCCGCGAATCTGCATCTCGACTTCATCGGGCGCCTGTACCTGCTTGTCGGGTTGAGTGGCGATAGAGGTCATGAGAAATACCTATCAGTTGAGAACCACAAAGTCCGGTTTGCGTTGGATGGGAGCGACAGCCGGAATCTGCAGCGAACCCGGCAAGGCCTCACCGATTAGCGAATTGGGCAGCGCCTGCGTGACATGCACCTCGACATAGCTTCCCAGCGGAGGATTCGGATCTTCCAGAAGGTCCGTAGTGAAGTTTACGGTCTTATTCTGGCTGCTGCGGCCAATTACCTGACCACGTTGCCGGTTGTAGTTTTCGACCATAACCTGCTGCACCTGACCAAGATGGCGCACGTAGTGCTCACGCTGAATCTCACGCTGGCGATCGTTGAGGATACGCAGACGTTCCGACTTAACCTCATCGGGAATACTGTCGTTCATGGTCACCGCGGGTGTGTTGGGCCGCGGCGAGAATTTGAAGGCAAAGACGGCATCGTACTTCACTTCGCCGAGCAGGGTGATCGTCTGCTCAAAGTCGGCGTCTGTCTCTCCGGGGAAGCCGACGATCATGTCGCTGGTAATGGAGATGTCGCGTTTGGCAGCGTGAATCCAACTCATCCGCTCGAGGTACCACTCGCGGGTGTACTCGCGCGACATGGCCCTGAGCACATCACTCGAACCGGACTGCACCGGAAGATGGATGTGATCGCAGAGCGACGGCGTTGCGTCGATTGCCTCGACGATGTCGCGGGTAAAGTCACGAGGGTGTGACGTTGTAAAGCGAACCCGACGGATTCCCGGCAATTCACCGACAGCGACCAGTAACTCGGCAAAGGAGTATTTCCCCGACGGATCGCGCCAGGAGTTGACGTTCTGGCCCAGGAACTGAATCTCCGTGTAGCCAAGATCGGCCATCTTGCGGGCTTCGACCAGAACCGAGGCAGAGGTGCGACTGCGCTCTTTGCCGCGGGTGTAAGGAACCACGCAATAGGCGCAAAATTTGTCGCAGCCTTCGATAATGGTGATATAGCCGCGATGCGGATTGGAACGAGTCGTGAACTCGGTATCGAAGGTTTCGTCGGTCTGGCGATCATCAAGACCGGTAATCCGCTGCTCACCGGCTTCGAGCCGGGCAATCATGCCGGGCAGATTGCGATACGAGGCAGAACCGGCGACCAGCGAAACGTAAGGGGCTTTCTCGAAGATGCGCTCGCCTTCCTGCTGAGCCACGCATCCTAAAACTGCAAATTTCTTGCCTTCACCCTGCAGACGCTTGTACTCGTTCAGGCGGTGGAAGACCTTCTGTTCAGCCTTATCGCGGATAGAACAGGTGTTGTAAAGAATCAGGCCGGCTTCGGCCTCGTCCACTACCTGGGTGTAACCCTCGTGCTCCAGCGTGCCAATGACTTTTTCCGAGTCATGGGCGTTCATCTGGCAGCCGAAGGTCTCGATGTAAAACGTCTTGCTCACTTCATAAGTATAGCGTCGCACTCACAGAGCTGCTAATTTACTCGCAAGGACATGGCTATTCTAAAAACGCTCCTCAAAATTAGCGCAAGGGCTCTATTAGTTGTACTCATCTTGTGGCTCGGATTTGCATTCTGGTGGATTATAGCTTCTGACTATGGGGACGAAGTCATTGCAGGCACGTATCATCTCGATCAAGACGGCGAAAAGTCGACATTGCTTCTTAGATCTGACCACACCTTCCAACAGGAACTCAAAAGTAGCAGTGCGGTGGAGCACGCTGAAGGTAGCTGGCGTCGCAGCGGTGAGGGAGGAATCAGTTTCTCGAAAGAATTCCTAATGCTTTCTGGGCAGGAACGGGAACCGGATAGGACGGGATTTGGCGAAATCCATAAGCTATTTGGTTTCTGGCTTTCAATAAAACTCCGACAATATCATGTGTTGTGGTATTGCAAGCCTGATCATTCAGCCAGCAGTTCCCTACCGGGCACATATACTGGGAATGAGCCTGGAGTGATGACTTCTCTCACTTTGAATCCCGACCACACCTTTAATCAGACAGTGAGTTACCTCAACACCACAAAACATAGCGAAGGAAGTTGGAATGTCAGAAAAAGCGGAGATGTGAATTTTTCGAAGGAATTTCTAAAAACTTCCGGTGAAGCGCTTACTCCGAATGAAATGGCATCAGCTATGGATCCAAGAGATTCCCACTGCCTTCAGATCGAGGTCGCTAAGACTTCCAAGTCTGGAGAGCCGACGTATCACAAGCGACAGTTGTTTTGGTAGTTTGGTAGCGCCAACGGGGATCGAACCCGTACTCTCAGCCTTGAAAGGGCCGCGTGTTAACCATTTACACCATGGCGCCGCAGGGAGAAGACCGGCTGCTCGACTCGATACCGCGCCTGTTGCCTGCGGAAAAATTCGAGGGAGAAATCGGAATTTGGTAGCGTTACCGGGGCTCGAACCCGGACTCTCCGCCTTGAGAGGGCGGCGTGTTAACCAGTTACACCATAACGCCAAAAGAGGAAGGACGTCGCTCTGCTGCGATGTGTCGAGTATAGCAGAGTTTGTGTGTGAATTGATGTGCCGGAGAGGAAGAAATACAGGGGTCTCTCCACTTCGCCGCCCTGCGGCTACGGTCGAGATGACGTGCGGTTGGGTTGTGCGTTCTTCCTACCGCAGATCCTTCGATTCCGCGCTGCGCGCTTCGCTCAGGATGACAATTTCTGTGGAAATATTTGGTGCGTTGCAGCTCACTTACAGGCCGAGTTTTTTGACCTCGTCGTTGTAATACTTGCGATAGAGGATGTCCCACTCCTGGGAGCCTTCCATGATGATCTTGCGCTGAGAGGCAATCTTCTGGCGGGCAGCGGCGTCGATCTTCATCTCTTCGGTGAGGAGCTTTTCAAGCGCCTTTCGGGCTTCCTGGCGAATGGTATTGCGATCTTCATGAAAGTCGCACTCGGGGATCTCGGCAAGAGTATCGGCTACCGTATGGGCAAGCTTATTCAGTTTGTCGCGGGAAATTCTCACAGCACCGCCTTATATTTGCGGGCCAGCTCGTTTTTCACCTTTTTGAACATCTCCGGATAGCTGGCGCCAGTCTTCATCATCTCGTCCTGAAATGCCTCCAGGATGACACGAACCTCTTCGTTGATGCGGTCTTCCAGGGCGAGTTCTTCGATCATGGCCGCTGTGACGCGCTCGTCGAGGACGGCAGGCTTGGCCGTCGAGATCATTTTTTCGGCGATAAGGTGCTTGACGGTCTGGCGGGCCAGATAACCTACATAATCTTTGGAGAAAATCATGGGATTAAGCTCGAATATACCATACAGCTCTACGGGATACGGACGATGTCTCAACTGCCTTTGGCGGCGTTTCTATGGGGGCAATGATCTGTATTGACGCAACCTGAAGGCAGGCGCAGCCGTTCAACTGGCCGCCCGTGAATGAGATGAGAGGAGACGATCTCCTCCACATCGCTGAGACGGACAAAACCGTACCAGACGGCTTCGGGATAGACCACAACTGTCGGCCCGTGTTCGCACTGATCCAAGCAGCCGGACTCGTTCGCGCGGACACGATGCTTGAGGCCAGCCTGTTTGATGGCGTCTTTGAAGGCAGCCTTCAGCTTTTTACCGCCCCGGGGCAGGCAGCTTGGACGCGCTGCTTCCGGGTCGCGCTCGTTAGTACAGATAAACAGATGATGCTGAAACTCCGGCACGGCGGATTCCCTTCTCTGCTGCGCGGGTTATACGTTGGCAGCGGCTTTCTGAGACAATAAGACTTCGATGCAACCAGACAATCTTATCTCGCTTAAAGACGACATGATCGCCTTCATCGCCGGCCACGGAATGCGGCGGTTGAACGGCTATGTTACGGAAGATGTCCCTACCGTTCTGTTTGAAGAGGAAAATCCTGACGGATGGAAGGACTTTGTCGAGCACGCCAAAGCGGCGGGCGCGCCCTTTGTGACCATGAGCGAGATAGTGCTGGAGAAGTCCGATGTTGCGATTCTGCTGGACCAGATTCGCGAGCAGGCTTTTCCGGACGACGAATCACCCGATTTGGACGACGCCGAGTACCTGGTGAATTATGTAGGCAAGATCGGCTATTTGCAGCTTGGTTTTGCCTATCAGGGCGTGATGTTTCTGTTTGAAGTCGCGACCGACTGGTATGACCGTTTCCAGGACCTGCTGGAGACGGTGACGGACTTTGGCGGAATTGTGCTGGACGACCACGAAGGCGACGAGTAGCCGGTATGAGTCTCGCCGAAGGTGGCTTAGACCTGCGAACGGGGCAGCAACAACAATGGACAGAAAAAGCTCATGATGCAGCAGTCGCAGCGCGGCTGGCGACAGAGCTTGGCTGTCCTGAAGCGATTGCCACCGTGCTCGTTTCGCGCGGAATTGCCGACGCTGCGCAAGCGCGCCGATTTTTTCATCCTTCGCCCGATGACCTGATCGACCCCCTGCAGATGCTCGGAATGACGGCAGCAGTGAAACGCATACGGCAAGCGGTCCAGACGGGCGAACCTATCCTGATCTATGGCGATTACGACGTGGACGGCACCACGGCGACGGTTCTGCTGAAGACGGCCATTGAACGCAGCGCAAAAAAAGACAGGCCCGCCATCGTTCGCTATCATGTGCCGCACCGTCTGCGTGAAGGCTATGGAATGCAGGCAAGCATTCTGGGAGAGGCCGCCGCTGCAGGCATTCGTCTGGTCATCAGCGTCGATACCGGCATTCGCGCTTTTGCAGCGGCCGCCGAAGCGAAGGCGCTGGGACTGGATCTGATCGTCACCGATCACCATCTTCCCGACGATGCTGCAGGCGTTCCTGAGGCGCTTGCCGTCATCAACCCTGCGCAGAAAGACTGTGGGTATCCCTTCAAATCGCTGTGCGGAGCGGGAGTTGCTTTCAAGCTGGCTCATGCCATTCTGGAAGCTGCCGCTGAAGACGAGCAGGAGCGAGACAAGCTGCGGCGAAGCCTGATTCCCTCTTTTCTAAAGCTGGTTGCGATTGCCACGATTGCCGATGCGGTTCCGCTCGAAGGCGAGAACCGGGCCATCGCATGGCTAGGGCTGGAGGCGCTCCGGAATCCTGTACAACCCGGACTGCGGGCGTTAATGCAGGTGGCACAGATACCGGTAGACCGGCCGCCGACTCCGGTAGAGGTAGGTTTTCGGCTCGCTCCACGTATCAACGCTGCCGGGCGTATGGATATCGCCAGTGATGTCGTTGAGCTGTTTCTGACACGCGACACCAACAAGGCCAGAGAACTAGCCGAAAAGCTCGACCACCTGAATGAGGAGAGGCGCACAACCGAGGCGAAGGCGCTGGAGGCGATTGATGAGCGACTCGCGTTACTTCGCGATGCGGATGGCAACCATGTTGCAGAGTGCCTTGTACTGGATGGAGAGCAGTGGCATCGCGGCGTATTGGGGATTCTTGCATCGCGGGTAGTTGACCGCACTGGACGTCCGGCTCTGGTGCTGACCCATGAAGACGGTCAGGCGCATGGGTCGGGCCGCTCCGTGCCGGGGTTCCATCTGCTGGACGCACTGACGGCGGTTCATGCCGAAGATGATGGCCTCTTTAGCCGCTTCGGCGGACATGCTCATGCGGTGGGTTTCTCTTTGCCATCAGACCGCGTTGAAGTGTTGCGGGGGCGGATGCGGCGCTATGGCATGTCACTATTGACCGGAGCGATGTTGGCTCCGCCTCTGGAGTTCGATGCAGAGGTTGCGCTGAGTGATCTGACTCCGAAGTTTTATGCATGGCTTGAGAGTTGTGGCCCTTTCGGAGTGGGCAATCCGGAGCCGGTTTTCGTAAGTCGCAGCGCAACCCTTCTGTCCGATGTTCGACTTATCAAGGAGAAGCATGTTTGCCTGCAACTTCGTCAGGCAGGCTCCGGCAGCTTCAGCGCGCTGGGATGGAGCCGCGCCATTGACTGGGTTGCACGCTGTACAGCGCTGGAGTTGCGCCAGGGAGCGGTGATTGACATTGCCTATCGGCTAAAGGCGAAGACGAATCCGCAGTTTCCCGGATTGGAGCTGGAACTGTTGGGGTTGAATCGGGCTGAATCTGTTTAGGGAAGCTCTGATCAAATCTTCAGCATCGCCCTCTGGGGCTAAAGCCCCATTATGTTTTGGCGCCTTGCGGCGGGACTGAAGCCCCGCCCTTTCAAAACCGAAACTTAGTCAGAGGTTTCTTAGCTGAATCCAACCTGAAGCTGGCCGCATCCAGATATGTACCGGCTTGTGTCCGGAAATACGAACTGCTGCGTTTTTGGTGCAAAAGCGTCTTATATACTGAATCTCGTTCATGCCGACAACCGATACAAGACGCCTGAATCCCATTACGCTGCTGGGCATCTTGCTCGGCGCGATTGTGCTGATCATTCTGCTGGTCCGCTCATTTACCCGTGATGTCGTTGAGATTCGCGCGGCGCCGGTGACATATCAGAATCTGGTCAATTCGCTGCACACTAATGGCAAGGTCGAGCCCATCAATGACTTCCGCGCCCACGCTCCGGCACCTGGCGTGGTGGCCAAAATTTTTGTCAAAGTGGGTCAGACGGTAAAGGCCGGCCAGCTTCTGCTGCAGATGGACGATGCCGATGCCAAAGCGCGATTGGCTGCGGCAAACGCTGCACTACGTACCGCACAGGCCAATCTGCACGATCTGGAGCAGGGCGGAACCCAGAGTGAGCGCATTGCGCTATCCGGTGATCTGAGTCGTCAGAAGACACAGCAGCAGCAAGCAATGCAGGATCTCGCCTCCTTGAAACAACTTCAGCAGAAGGGTGCCGCCTCTGCCAGCGAAGTTGCTTCTGCCGAACAGCGTTTGCAATCAATCAATGCCGCTCTGCAGAACCTGCAGATGAGAACAACACAAAGTTACAGCACTCCTGATCGCGCGCGAGCCGAGGCCCAGCTTGCCAATGCGAAAGCAGATCTGGCCGCGGCACAAAAAGGATACGCCGGCGTCGATGTCCGTTCGCCGTTTGCAGGAAGCGTCTACTCGATCCCGGTCTCACAGTACGACTTTGTTGAAGCAGGCAAAGATTTGATCGGCGTAGCTGACCTGAGCAAGGTACAGATTCGTGCTTACTTTGATGAGCCGGAGATCGGTGGCCTTGCGGTAGGGCAGGCGGTAAAAATCGAGTGGGACGCAAAGCCAAACCAGGTATGGCACGGGCATGTCAGCCGTGTTCCGACCACCATTATGCGGTTTGGGACCCGAAACGTCGGGGAAGCCATCATTTCGGTAGACGATGCACACGGCGATCTGCTGCCGAATACGAATGTAACGGTCACGGTTACGACGCAACAGCGCTTTAACGTTCTGAGTATTCCGCGCGAAGCACTGCATACGGAAGGCCCACGTGATTACGTTTATCGGGTCATCAACAATAAGCTGGTTGTCACTCCCGTTCAGCATGGCATCGTGAATCTGACACGAGCGGAGATCACGGGCGGCCTTACAGATAAAGACACCGTAGCTCTTGGTCCTACAAGCAGCAATCGCGACCTGTCGAACGGACTACGAGTCAAAATCGTCGAATAACACATGTCTTTAAAGAGAACCTCCCCTATTTTTCGTATCGCTTTCGTCCTTTTATTACTCTCCGGCACTCGACTGCTTGCGGAAGATGCGAACACGCTTCTGCAGCAAGGGCGCGTCGACGAGGCTCGCACCGCTCTGCAGCAGACCCTTGCGGCGCAGCCCGGCAATGCACTCGCGCACCAGCTCCTCTGCCGCGTGAATTACGCCCAGGATATGGCGGATGAGGCTATCCATGAATGTGAGCGCGCCGCCGCGAATGATCCCGGCAACAGCGTTACGCAGATGTGGCTTGGCCGCGCCTATGGAATGAAGGCAGAGCGCGCGAATCCACTGATTGCGTTTTCGCTGGCGCGCAAAGTACATGCTGCATTTGAACGCGCCGTGCAACTGGATTCGCAGAATATTCAGGCGATGAGCGACCTGGGCGAATACTATGTCGATGCACCGGCAATTGTAGGCGGTGGTCTGGACAAGGCCGGCGCTTTGGCTGACCGGATGCAGGCACGCTTCCCTGCACAGGCCCATCGTTTGCGGGCCATGATTGCCAACAGTGATAAAGATTTTGGCACTGCGGAAGCGGAGTACAAAAAGGCAATCGCAGTGGGTAATTCTCCTGCGGCGTACGTCGATCTTGGCCATTTTTATCAGCGGCAGAACCAGCAGGATAAGGCGGTTGCAACACTTGAGCAGGCAATCGCTGCCGACCGGCGCAAGGATGCCTCTCTTGTAGATGCGGCCAGCATACTCACCGCAATGAACCGTTCGCCACAGACTGCGGAAAAGGCGCTGCGCGAATATCTGTCTTCGCCGGCGCGCTCCGACGATGCTCCTGCGTTCAAAGTTTATAAGCAGCTTGGCGATCTTCTGAGTCATCGCGGAGACTCCACACAGGCACAACGCGAATATGCCGCTGCTGTCCGGCTCGCCTCAAACTATGTACCTGCACGCAAAGCGATCCAGGGATACTGAAGGAAAGAGCGATACCATGGTAGGCAGTCCAATTCGGCCATCTCAAAGGGACCTTTCAGGACGTATGCTTCGTTCTCTTCGCTTTTTTATTGCGTTCTCCGCATTTGCCGCCATGGCTATCCCTGCCACGGCGCAGATTTCCTTTGCGACGGCCATCGATCTGGCCTTGAAAAACAGCCCCAAGGTGCAGATGGCCCAGGCCGACGTGGACAAGGCGCGCGCTGCACTCTCTGAATCGCGCGATGTTTATGTGCCAAAGGTGTCTGGCGGCTCGGGGCTTGGCTACTCGTATGGATTTCCGGTAGGACAGCCTTCGATCTTTAACTTCACAATGCAGTCGCTGGTCTTCAATTTTTCGCAGGGAGACTACATTCGCGCTTCGCGGTTTGCGCTCGATGCCGCAACGCTTTCACTGAAAGATGCCCGGCAGGCTGTAGCTGAGGACACCGCACTAACCTACATTGCGCTGGATCGTGACATGCAGCGGCAAAAAGCGCTAAGCGACGAAGCAGGCTATGGGGCGAAGCTCATCGAGATTATTCAGGAACGGCTGAATGCCGGCCAGGATACACCGATTGATCTGACGGGAGCGCAACTCTCCGCCGCCCAGATTAAGCTGGCGCGTCTGCGCACGGACGACGACGCAACGAACGACCGCGGCCATCTGGCCATTCTGATTGGTCTTCCGGCGGAGGGGCTGAGTATCGACGGCAGCAGCATTCCGCAATTTACGACGCCATCTGCAGACGAACCCGGCACTGCTACACCGATCAGTCCAGCAGTAGCCTCGGCCTATGCGGCGGCAAGATCGAAGCAACAAATCGCCTTTGGCGACTCGCGCTATCTTTGGAGACCGCAGATTGCCTTTGCTGCTCAATACAACCGTTACGCAAAGTTCAATAACTACGATCTCTATTATCGGAACTTCCAGCACAATAACTTCGGCATCGGCGTAGAGATCACTTTGCCAATCTTCGATGTTGGTCATCTTGCGAAGGCCCGCGAATCTGCCGCAGATGCTGCCCATGCTCAGCATGAAGCCGACCTGGCGCGGAACCAGTTTCTGGAAGGCCGCTTAAAAACACGGCACGCCACCGCAGAACTCGCTGCACAGGCGGAGGTAGCAACGCTGGACCAGCAACTGGCGCAGCAACAGCTCGACATTCTTCTTGTACAGTTGAAGTCCGGAAACGGAAATCTCTCCGGTCCGCAGATGACCCCCAAAGACGAACAGCGATCGCGGATTGCCGAGCGCGAAAAGTTTCTGAACGTGCTGGATGCCAAATATGAGATGCGCAAGGCAGAGATCAACCTGATGCGGCAGACAGGCCAGCTTGAACAATGGATCAGATCGGCAGACTCGACATCTGCTCCTGCAACGATGAAGGTGCAATAGTCTAAAAGACTTGCATCATTTCCAGGCTTTGATTCATCTCTATCTGCTTGAACTGCAAGCATGAACCACTGCTGCCACTGCAAAAATCCGCCGCAAATCCATTTGCAAAATGGTAAACTTGGAGCAATATCATGCCTTTGAAAACCCTGTTCCTGAACCCTCCTTCCTTCGAAAAATTCGACGGCGGCGCCAGCTCTCGCTGGCCTGCCACCCGCGAGATTGAATCCTACTGGTATCCGGTGTGGCTAACCTATCCCGCCGGTATGCTCGAAGGCTCCCGCCTGCTTGACGCCCCGCCCCACCACATCAGCTGGCAGCAGGTGGTCGAGATATTGAAGGACTATGAGTTTCTGGTTTTGTTTACCAGCACGATGGGTTGGGACGGCGACCAGAAGATGGCAGAGGTCATCAAGCAGACTTACCCCAACATCAAGATTGCTTTTGTCGGTCCACCGGTAACCACCTCTCCCGACAAAGCACTGAACGAATGCCCCGCCATCGACTTCATCTGCCGCCGCGAATTCGACTTTTCCATCGTCGAGTACGCGAATGGCAAGCCGCTCAATGAGATTCTCGGCGTCAGCTACAAGGATAAAGAGACCGGCAAGGTCCTCCATAATCCAGACCGTCCGCAGGTCACGCCCGAGCAGCTCGACGAGATGCCCTGGGCTACTAAGATCTATAAGCGCGACCTGGACGTTACCAAGTACAACGTTCCCTTCCTTCTGCATCCATATATTGCGCTCTACTCTACCCGTGGCTGCCCGGCACAATGCACGTTCTGCCTGTGGCCGCAGACACTCAGCGGTCATGCGTGGCGTAAGCGCTCTACGGACGATGTCGCAGCCGAGATGAAGTGGGCGAAGGAGAACTTCCCTCACGTGAAGGAATACTTCTTCGACGACGATACCTTCAACATTCAGAAGGCGCGCACCATTGAACTTTGCGAGAAGCTGAAGCCGCTGGGCCTTACCTGGTCGTGCACCTCACGTGTCACCACCGACTTCGACACGCTGAAGGCCATGAAAGAGGCCGGCTGCCGTCTACTGATCGTTGGCTATGAATCCGGTGATCCGCAGATTCTGAAGAACATCAAGAAGGGCGCAACGGTGCAGCGTGCGCTCGACTTCACTCGTGATTGCCACAAGCTGGGTCTTGTCATCCACGGTGACTTTATTCTTGGCCTCCCTGGAGAGACCAAGGAATCGATCCGCAATACCATTGAGTTTGCGAAACGGCTAGATTGCGAGACGATTCAGGTTTCCATCGCACACGCTTTTCCCGGCACGGAGTTCTTCGATTTCGCCAAGGAGAACGGCTTTATCACTAACGAAGCCATGAACGATGATGGCGGTCACCAGATGGCGCACATCGAGTACCCCGGCCTGCCTGTCGAGTACGTCATGGAGATGGTGCACAAGTTCTACGACGAATATTATTTCCGCCCCAAGGCAGCATTCCGCGTCGTCTGGCAGGCTATCGTCAACCGCGATGTGCCTCGTCTATATGAAGAGGCAAAGTCCTTTATGAAGCTCCGCTCGCAGCGAAATAAAGCTGTCCGCGCCATGAGGGAAGCCAACGAAGCCAAGGCACAGGAATCTGTCAGCATCAATGCATAGCAGCTACGCTATGCATTGATGCCATTTCCAGATGAAAGACCCGGCTTCAGATCAGGGACGTACCCCGGTCTGGAACCGTAGGGTAGACATGGCAAAGCCATATTGTGATCGCGCATTTGCACTGCCAATCGCGGCCTGCGTCTGCTGGAGCTGTGCCTGACTTAATTCAACAATCGAGCTAAGGCCAAGCTTATAGCGCGTCTGCGAAAGGCTGAGCGCAAGATTGGCCTGCCGAAGCAGCTCATCTGTCACCGTAACCCGTTGAAGAGCGGTTTTGGCATTCAACCATGCGGTGCGAACATCGCGGACGACCTGATCTCGAAGCGCGCGTGTCTGCTCGGTGGCTGCCTTGGCCCGAAGCGAAGCCTCAGACGCTTCTGCCGCATAACGAAATCCGTTGAAGACAGGAACACTCATATTCATACCCACCGCTCCATACCAGTTGGTATTGAAGTACTGGCTTGAGCCGACGGGCGTTCGGCCCACTACGCCCAGTGCACTAATGGTCGGCAGAAACTGCTCATGCTGAGCCCTACTGAACTTCTGGGCTGACTGTTCGCTCCACTGCAGGGATTGCAGATCGGGGCGGTTCTGGATTGCAGAGACAATCAACGGATCGACCGCAGGAGGCAAGGCTGGCAAATCGCCGCTATCTGGTACGAGTGTGTAATTCATTGCGTGATCGTAGCCAAGCACCGCATCCAGAGCCGCCTTTGCCGCATTGAGATTATTCTGCGCGTCCAGCTCCAGCAGCTTTGCCTGCGATAGATTGACCTGCACGAAGCTGAGATCGAGGTCGGACTTCAACTTCGCGGATGTCAATGCGCTTACCTGATCTACCAAAGTCTGCCTGGCTGTGACCGTTTGTTGAGCGACCTTCAATGTTGCCTGCGCTTGCAGCACCTGATAGAACACCTGATCGGTAGCGAGAATAATGTCCGCACGTGTCGCTTCGGCATCGGCCTGGCGTGCCTTTTCATTTAGCTTTGCCGACGCGACCAGATTCCGTGTGTGGCCGAAGTCAGTGATCAACTGCCTGAGTTGCACCCCAGCCCCGGCATGTTCTACCAGTCGCGAAGCAGCCAACGATCCGGCGGAGATACGGCTCCCCTCCTCTGCCTCCACCGCGGTCAGGTCTCCATTCAGATTTGGCAGCTCGCTTGAACGAGTCTGCCGGACCACCTCGTGTTCGGCCTTGGCAAGCAACTGGCCCACATGGATGCCGGGATTGTTTGCAAGCGCAATCTGCTCCGCCTGCTGCCGTGTCAGTGTAGTTGGAGCAGTGGTGCTCGCCGGAGGTATCTGCTGCATGGTTGCAGTTGGTGCTGGCTCTTGCGCAGCAGCAAAGAGCAGCGTGCCTGTTGCTACGGGTGCACTGGGCAGATGCGCCTGAGGCTTACTGGATTGGGCGCACAATGTCAGGCATCCGAAAGGTATAAGGAGAGTAGCGATAGTCATTCGGACCATGTTCATATCTCCTCCGCGACGGCAACAGCTGCTTCTTTGGGCTGTTCCTCTTTGCGATGAATCCATAGATACGCTGCGGGTACGACGTAGACAGTAACGACGACGGAGACCGCCAGCCCTCCAATAATTGCTCGTGCCAGCGGCGCATACTGCTCGCTGCCCGCTTCAAGCGCAAGTGCCATTGGAATCATACCGAGGATCGTTGCCAGCGACGTCATCAGGATGGGGCGGAGACGAAGGCGGCAGGCTGTCGCTACCGCTTCGTCGATTGGCATACCTTCACCACGCAGGTTGCGCGCAACGTCCACAATCAGAATTGAGTTGGAGACAACGATGCCGGTCATCATGATGACGCCCATCAGCGACATAACGTTCAGTGTCGTGTGCGTCAACAGAAGGAACCCGATTACTCCAGTGATGCCCGGCGGCACTGCAAGCAGGATGACCAGCGGATCGACAAAGGACGAGAACTGCGCCATCAGGATGAGGTACACGAGAATAATCGAGAGAATCAGCCCGATGCCGAAGCTCTTGAACGACCGTCTCATGCCTTCTACCGAGCCGCGCAATGTAACGCGAACTCCTTCCGGCAGCTTGGTATGAGCAATGATCTTGTCCACATTATTGGCAACTGCGCCAAGGTCCTCTGACGAAGGAGAGACATAGACATCGATCACACGTTGAAGCTGATAATGATCAACCTCGGTCGGCGATTCAATCGCCTTGATGTCCGATACCGCCCCAAGCTGTGTCGTCATCGCTGAATCCGGCCCACGCAATGGGATATTCTTCAGGTCCTGCAGTGATGCGATCTTTTTTTCCGGATATTGCACTGTCAGCAGATAATCGTTGCCGGATTTTGGATCAACCCAGTAGCTGGGTGCAATCATCTGGTCGGAGTTGAGAGCAGTGATGACGTTATCGACGACTTCCTTGGAGGTAAGCCCCAGCTTCGCCGCCATCTCGCGATTGATATTGATGCGCAGCGCAGGATAATCGAGGTCTTGCGGGATCATCACATCGCTGACGCCTTTCAGCCCACGAATCTTTGTCGCAAGGTCAGTCGCTGTTTTATAGGACTCCTTCAGATGGCTGCCACTTACCTGAATGTCAATCGGCGCTGGAAGCCCAAGATTGACTACAGAATCTACCAAGCCGCCAGTCTGGAAATATGTTGAAAGCTCTGGAAGATCGCTTGCCAGCTTGCGGCGAACAAGGTTCATATACGCATAGCTTCCGAGGCGGTTCTCCTTATTCAAACTCACTTGAACGGTAGCGGTGTCCTGTCCGGAGTTGCTTGTGTACATGGAGGAAAACCCTGGCTGCACACCGATATTGGAGACGATAATTCCGAGATCGTTTTTCGGAATTACATCGCGAATGTCCTTTTCCACCTGCTGAATGTAACGATCGGTCACACCGAGGCGCGAACCCGTCGGAGCTTTGATATTGATCATGAACTGGCCGGGATCAGTGCGCGGGAAGAACGATGTTCCCATCAGCGGAAAGAAGGCAAGGCTAACGAGAAATATTCCCAGAACGCCAAGCACTGTGGCAACCGGGCGCAGCAGCGTTAGCCGGACGGAACGGTCATAGTGCATCAGCGTCTGATCGTAGCGGCGATTGAACCAGCGAACGAACCTCTGAAATGGGTTCCTGCCGGTATGGTGCACGGCTTCGTTATGCGCGTTTTTAATGAAGCGCGCGCAAAAGAGCGGCACTACCGTCATGGCTACAAAGTAGGAAGCGAAGAGGGCGAAGACAACGGAAAGTGCCAACGCGGTAAAGAGAAATCGGCTAACTCCGTAGAGAAAGACAACCGGAAAGAAGACGATTGCTGTGGTGAAGGTTGCGGCAAGAACAGGTAGCGCAACCTCCTGCCCGCCTTTTTCGGCTGCAACTTCAGGTGTCTCGCCGTTTTCCAGATGATGAAAGATGTTTTCCAGAACGACGACGGAGTTGTCGATCAAACGCGAGAACACGAGCGCCAGACCTCCGAGCACCATCGTATTGATCGTTCCTCCCGCAGCGGAGATACACAGCAATGCAGCCACCGCCGAGAGCGGAATTGACAGCATGACACCAAGGGTGGCTCTCATGCTTCCAAGAAAGATCAGAATCATGAGTGCTGTCAGTACAAGACCGATGCCGCCCTCATTGCCAAGGTTTCGTATCGCAGTCCGGACGTAAACCGACTGGTCGAAGACGACCTTCGCTACAAGACTTGAAGGCACATCGACCAAATGTTTGATCGCACCTTTGATTCCGTTGACGATTGCGATGGTATTGCTGTCACCGCCCTGCTTCAGTACCGGCAGGTAAACTGACTTCTGGCCATCCACACGCACAATGTTGTTCTGTATCTGGCTTGCATCTGCCGCATGTCCAACATCGCCCACCAGCACGGAATCGTTTCCTACCGTCTTCAATGGAAGACGGTTAATCTGATCGATGGTGGGGAGCTGGCTGTTGGTGTAGATGTTGAAGTCCTTCGGCCCAATCTGCACATCGCCGGCGGGAAGAATCAGGTTCGACTGGTTCACGGTACGCACTACGTCCATCACGCTTAGCTGGTGCGCCTGCAACTTTACAGGGTCAACATAAACCTGAATCTGGCGGTATCTGCCGCCAAACGGAGGCGGAACCGATGCTCCCTTGATATTTGCCACCTGATTGCGGACGTTGTACTGTCCTACATCGCGAAGCTGCGTTTCAGTCAGTCCCTGCCCCTTCAACGTAATCAGACAGACCGGCATACTCGATGCGTCAAACTTCAGGACAACCGGTGGCAACGTGCCGGGCGGCAAACGTCGCAGGTCAGCCATAGCAAGATTTGAGATTGTGCTGACTGCGGAATCGGGATTGGTTCCCGGCTGAAAGTAAATCTTGATTAAGCTGACGCCCGGCAGAGAGCGCGACTCGATATGGTCAATGCCGCTGCCCAATGTAAAGAAGCGCTCAAAGCGGCCCGTGATGTCGGTTTCAATCTGCTCGGGCGGCATGCCGTTGTAGAAAGTTGCCACCACCACAACGGGGATATCGATCTGCGGAAACAGGTCAACAGGCATCCGCGCAACCGTTGTAAAACCTACAACCGAGATGACCAGGCAGAGCATGATGATGAAGAACGGATAGCGAAGGGCAAAGCTCGTCATGCTACTGGCTCCCTCCACTGCTGCCGTCAACCACCATCTTGCTTACTTGCGGAGACACAAGCTCGCCTGGCTGAAATGAGTCGAGGTTCGCAACCACAACGCGATCACCTTCGCTCAGGCCACCCAAAATGCCAATCTGGTTCGGAGTCGCAATTCCGGTCTGAACATTTCTCTTCTCGATTCGATCATTCTTATCGACGACCAGGACAAAGGGATGACTGCCGCTCTGGTCAACAGCCTGCACCGGGACAGCGAGCGCATTTCCCGCTCTCTTGATGTCCAGTGATACGTCCGCATACATTCCCGGAGTTAGCTTGCCGTTCTTATTCGGAACGTCAATCTCCACCTGCATGGTCCGCGTCGCGGTGTCCAGCGCTGCGGTGCTTCGGGTTACGGTTCCGGTAAATTTCTCTCCCGTTGCCTGCACGTGAACGGTCGCCTGATCACCATCGCGCACAAACCCGGCTAGTGACTCCGGCACCGGAATGCGCAGGCGAAGCACATTAACCTGCGCCAGCTTCACTACTGGCATTGAGCTTGCGTTAGAGGTGCCTGCCTGAATCAGCGATCCGGTATCGGCATAGCGCCATGTGATGACGCCGCTGAACGGCGCCGTAATGCGGGAGTAATCGGCCAGCGAGGTGTAGTGCAGTTGTGCAGCGCGTGATACGCCTAACTGCTGTTTCATTGCCGAGAGCGCCGACTTTGCCGCATCTACCTCGGCGGCAGCGGCGCGATCCTTTGCCTGCGCATCGTCTAATTCCTGTTCGGCAATCAGACCGGGCCGAGCATCGGAGGCATGTTGCAGTCGCTGCGCGGCGGAGTGAATTGCCATGTAATTGGCCTCGGCCCGCTGAACCTCGCTCTGCGCGCGGGTAATCTGCTCCTGCGTCTGCCGAACACCAGCGTTTGCGCCTTCAACCTGGGCTGTCAACTCCGGAATATCCAGCGTCGCCAGCACCTGACCTTCTTTAACTTTGTCGCCGATATCAACATAGATATGCCGGATATAGCCAGCGACCTTTGCGTGCAGCTCGACTTCCTGGAAAGGAATAAACTCGCCGGCCACGTTCAATGTATTTGCCAGAGCGGTTCGTTTGGCTATTGCAATGGGCGCAATCGGATAAGATTTGCGCCCTGTATCCGCTTCGACCCTGGAATTGCCTTTACAACCAATAGCAGAAAAGACCGCTAGTGAAGCCAGCATCACGACTGCTGCTAAAGCCGTGGAAGTTCGCTTGCGCATATTGTCAACACCTGTCTGAGAAATTGCCGCGTTGAGAGATGCAGCCGCGATTCGATTCACGAACGAATGCGCCGCTGAAATCAGGGCCCAAGCTGCTCAATTCAAGAGCAGCTTAAATTACAGCGGAGCATGCGGGAGGGGGACGAAAGAAGAAAAAGCTATAACTGGCACGCTGGCGGAAGTCGGATCGATCATTCCACTCGCAGTGCGCGAACTCCGGCTTCAGGACCGTCAATGCCGAAAACAGCAGCCCCAGTGCCAACGTAAAGAATGGCATCGGTTGCGGCGCAGGCAGAGGATCGGCGGCCAGCTTTGCTGCTTCCACGGTAGCGGGCCTCTCCCGCTGCGACAGCAGCTTTGCTGCCGACATATGCGCATCGGGATTGTAAAGCGAAAGCTTGTATCGAACGCCCCATGAAAAGACGGCAAAGGCCAGCATTGCCACCGCAACAATCATCCAGTGCGAATTAGGCCGTCTTGTCGGTTCAGCATTCATAAGGCAAAGTGGTGCCGGGCAGAAACTCTGGTTTTTAGACTTCTTCTTTGAGCTTTAAGTATGGTGCAATCTTCCGTATTTCGCAAAATTTTTTCGCTGTTAACGGAAGATCTGTCTCGCGTTGCATCATAGTCCGTGCTCCCATACACTAGAAAAGTCCCTCTGGAAACAGAATGGGCGGATAGCTCAGTTGGTTAGAGCGCCTGCCTTACAAGCAGGATGTCGGGGGTTCGAGTCCCTCTCTGCCCACCATACTTCTTCTTCATCTGCGAAAATCGTTCATGGCTTCCTGCCGTCTTATCATCAACGCGGACGACTTCGGCCTTACTCCCGGTATCAACCGCGCCATCTCCGAGCTTCACCGGAGCAATGCCCTTACCTCGGCCACACTGATGGCCACCGGTCCTGAGTTTGATGAAGCAGTTGCCATCGCTCACGCCAATCCGTCGCTTGGGGTTGGCTGCCATGTTGTCCTTACCGATGGAGTTCCAGTCAGCCCGCCAGAGGATATTCCCACCCTGATGGGACCTGATGGCAAATCGTTTCGTCCCTCGCTCGCCGACTTTCTTCAGGCACTTTTACGGGGACGTATCTCCGAGGCAGAGATCGAACGCGAAGCTCTGGCGCAGGTCCATAAGGTACAGAACGCGGGTATCGCTCTCACCCATCTGGATACTCACAAACATACGCATCTCTTCCCTGCAGTTGCTCGTCCACTGCTGCGCATTGCCGAACGCTGCTCCATTCACGCTGTTCGCAATCCATTTGAGCCCGTGTGGAGCTCGCGCCTCGCGCCAAACGCGCTTCTGCGACGAGCACAGTTCCATACTATTGGCTGGTTCGGCAAGAAGCCCTTCCACGCACTTCCGCAACTTTGCAGCGGATTTATCTCTACGACGGACGGCACGATCGGCATCTCCGCCACAGGTCACCTCAACTCTGCTTCGCTGCACAAGACGCTACATGCCATGCCCGAAGGCACATGGGAGCTTGTCTGCCATCCTGGCTATAATGATGCTTCGCTCGATGCCGTTGCCACTCGACTTCGCGCTGCACGCGAGGTAGAGCGCCTTGCTCTCACCGAGGAAATTCCCGGACTTCTTCGCACCCTTCCCGGTCTGGAACTCATCCATTATGGAGAAATCAATCAGCTCACAGGTTGCGGCGAAGGTCATCGATGAAGATCGGAATCACCTGCTATCCCACCTACGGCGGCAGCGGTGTCGTCGCTACCGAACTCGGAATTGAGCTTGCCGCGCGCGGCCACGATGTCCATTTCATCACTTACTCGCAGCCCTTTCGCCTCAGCGGGCGAGAGGCCAATATTCACTATCACGAGGTAGCGGTATCGAACTATCCGCTCTTCGAGCATCCTCCCTACGACCTCGCCCTGGCCACCCGCATGGCCGAGGTCGCCGAGTTCTATTCGCTCGATCTGCTGCATGTTCACTACGCGATCCCGCACTCGGTCAGCGCCCTGCTAGCCAAACAGATGCTCGCTGCAAATGCCCGAAATCTGCCCTTCATTACCACGCTGCACGGAACCGACATTACTCTGGTCGGGCTTGACCACTCTTACCTTCCGATTACGCGGTTCGGCATTGTACAGTCCGATGGCGTCACCAGCATCTCCGGTTATTTGCGCGAGCGTACGCGCGAGGCATTCGGTATCACTTCGGAGATTGAGGTCATCCCCAACTTCGTCAACTGCGATCATTACATTCGCAACCCGAAGTTGGTCGAGACCATGCGGCCTCGCTTTGCTTCTACCGACGAGCGATTGCTGGTCCATCTCTCCAACTTCCGCCCGGTCAAGCGTGTGCTGGATGTCATTCGCATCTTCAGCCGCGTAGCTGCAACTGTGCCAGCTAGACTTATGCTCATCGGGGACGGCCCGGAACGAAGCGCCGCTGAGCATCTCGCGCTCCAGCTAGGCATACAGGACCGTATTCATTTCGCCGGCAAACAGAACAACGTGAACGAGCTGCTGTCACTTGCTGATCTGTTACTGATGCCCAGCGAGATGGAGTCATTCGGCCTAGCTGCACTGGAAGCGATGGCCAGCAGCGTGCCCAGTATCGCTACTCGTGTAGGTGGTGTTCCTGAGCTGATCGAGGATGGTTATAACGGTCTGCTCTTCGATGTCGGGGATGTCGATACTATGTCTCACGCAGCCATCGCGCTCCTCCGCGATCAGAATCGCCTCAATTCGATGTCACAGGCCGCACGCAAAACGGCGCAAGACCGTTTCTGCACTACTCGCATCATCCCGCTTTACGAGAGCTATTACGATCGCGTTATCGCGCGCGCAGCAAATCGCTAACGTCTGGCTTTACGAGCTTGAACGAGTCATCGCGCGGATCGCATCCTCCACCGCCCGGATCGCCTGACCTGCTGCATCGCCTGTCGGGCTCCATGCCTCTGCTCCATCTTCCAGAATAGGCATTCGCAATGTCACTTTAGTCCCTCGTCCCGGTCGGCTGTTAATCTCCACCTCAGCCAGTTTGCCGTATAGCACCTCCATCCGCTCCCGCACATTTCGGATGCCGATGCCTGATCCTGGCCGCACCAGGCCGCTTACCGGCGAAGCCAGGTCCCATTCCGGGTCCATACCAACGCCATCGTCCTCAACCTCAATCAGCAACATTCCATCTTCGGTAATGCGACTGCGCAACGTCACGGTTCCGCCGCTGATACGTGGTTCAAGACCGTGCTTGATGCTGTTCTCCAGCAGTGGTTGCAACAGCATTCCCGGAACAACAATATGCAGCGTATCTTCGGCAATTTCCTTAACTACCTTCAGCTTTTCACCGAAGCGCACAACCTCGATGTCGAGGTAATCGTCGGTAAACATCAACTCTTCGCTGAAAGGAACAAAAGCCTCGCGGTCCTTCAGCAGCACGCGCAGGATATTGCCAAGCTTGACGATCATTCCACGCGCCAGCTCAGGCTTTGAGCGCACCAGAGAGGCAATTGAATTCAGCGTATTGAACAGGAAGTGAGGATTGATCTGCCGTTGCAGCGCATCCAGTCGCGCCTCCAGCAGCAGCCTTCCCTGTTCTTCCAGCTTTCGTTCGATGCGCACCGAGTTCCATATCTTCAGGGGTATGCCTACAATGACTGGTGCGCTGGCGCAGATGAGAAACTCGACCCACGGCAGATCGGAATGCAGCGCAAAAAAGCGGCGCGGATAAAATCGCGACACCATGCTGAGGCAAAAGTCTCCGGCCATAATCGAGATAAGCAGAAGCACCTGCCGGTCGAGGCTCGGCCGCCGCAGATTTCGCGTTACCCAGCGATAGATGCTTAGGTCAATCAGCGGAGAAAATGACCAGACATCTTCTGTATTGGTAAATCGGCGGAACGTACCTGCTGCTGCCGCAACCAGCAGATTAATCGGCAACGCCAGATACTCGTGGTGCAGCATCGCCGGTAGCGACAGCGCCGCTCCGCCGGCCATCGCCGCCATTGGCCCTTCCAATATGCCCAGCAGAATTGTCGTCTCAAACGAAATGTCTGCCGCCAGAAAGTTAGGCACCAGTACGCGAACCCAAACGCCCAACGTCAGCGGAATGCAGATCATCGCCAGCAGTTGGATGGTCTGCCGACGCGTCCGCCTGGGAGCCAGCAACGCGTCTTTGAATGTTCTGGCGCGCGCCAGCGTGCTCGACACCGCCGCGGCAACACCCAACTGCACCAGCAGCGTAATCAAAATCAGCTTGGGGTCGGTCTGTGTCACACCCTTACTTTACGCTATGGCTTTCAGGTATAGACATGCCTATGCCATTGCATCGAATCGCGTTCACTGCAATCCAATCTCTATGCAACCGTATAATCAGACTATGCCCTTTGTTTCTGTTAAAAAGATTGCCGACGCCGACTTTCCGACTCGCTGGGGCCGGTTCCGTATCCTCGGCTTTGAGGGCACTCTGGCCAACCCACAGCCCTGCAACGAAGCGCTTCCGGCTCCCGCCAGCCGCACTGAATCGGCAGTGGCTCTGGTGATGGGCGATATTCACTCCGCGCCCCCTATCGTCCGCATCCACTCGCAATGCCTTACCGGAGACGTCTTTCACTCACTCCGCTGCGACTGCCGCCAGCAGCTTGAGCTTGCATTGGCGACCATCTCTGAGGCAGGCGCGGGCATTCTGCTCTACGAGCAGCAGGAGGGCCGTGGCATCGGCCTGATGGCCAAGCTGCGCGCCTACGAGCTTCAGGACCAGGGCCGCGACACTATTGAAGCCAATCTTGAGCTTGGCTACGCAGCAGACTGCCGTGCCTACGAGCTCCCCGCTGCCATTCTCCAGCAGCTTGGCGTCAGTGCAGTTCGCCTCATCACAAATAATCCCGAAAAAGTTGATGCTCTGGTCTCTGCCGGAATTCAAGTCGTCGAGCGCATCTCGGCTGAAGTTCCCGTCGAACCCACCTTCGACCGCTACCTGAAAACCAAGCGCGACAGAATGGGACACCTCGTCGGCTAAGACGAACTACTGCGATAGCAGGACCACGCCCACGCATACAAAGATCGCCGCCAGCCAGCGCCGGCGATCTACATTCTCGTGCAGAAATATCTTCGCGGCTGCAGCATTGCCAATAAACGTCAGTGCTGCGCTTGCCGGCGCTGCCAGCGAGACATCTACCTTGCTCAACGTGAACAGCAGCGAAAAGAAGCTGAGCGCCATCGACAGCACGCCCAGCAGAAACATTTTGCTGCTCACGACGGCTTTGATCGCGCCCATAAGGCCTGAATGTGCACGAATCTCATCCAGATCGCCGATGCGGCGCATCGCTCCGGCCGTCAGAACATCGCCGGCAATGGCGGTAAGAGCGACAGTAATTATCGTCACCCAGGTTTCAAAAACACCGGCATGATCCTGAATACGCATCATCGGTGTTCACTCTCCGGCTTTGGATGTTCGGTCAGAGATGGTCCATTGGCGACAAAACCGACGCCGCAGACAATCAGCAGAATGCCGAGCCAGCGATACACGGAGATGTGTTCATGCAGCCAGAAACGCGATAGCAGAGCGACGACAACATAGCCGAAAGCTGTTGAAGGAAGAACAAAGGTGAGGTCCGCCCAGCTCAACGCCGTCAGATAGCTGGCAAAGAACCCCAGCAGCATTAGAATTCCGCAGATCACCCATGGATTTTTAAGCGCCACCAGTAGCAACCCAAGATGCTGCAGCGAGACAGGCCCCACCTGTGTCATGCCATGCGACAGCAGGGTATCCCCTACCGACGCAGTGAGCATAACCGCCAGCAAAATGAGGTAGCGCTGTGGGGAGAGTGTGTGCTTCATCGGTCGCGTGTCTAGCGGCGGAAGAGGTCCTTGACCTGCTGCACAAAGACATCGCGTCCCATGTCGCTGATGGCCTCGGTCAGCGGCAGTTCCTTCGGGCAGGCCTGAACGCAGTTCTGCGCAAAGCTGCACTCCTGAATGCCGCCATCGCCAGCCAGCGCACGCAGCCGCTCTTCCTTCAGCACCGAGCCGCTGGGGTCGATATTGAACAGCTTCGTCTGGCCGATAGTTGCCGCGCCAACAAAGTTGGTTACGTCATTGAACTGCGGACAGACCTCCATGCAAATTGTGCACGAGATGCAATTGGATAGTGGGTACCGCTGCTCCTGAATCTGCGGGGCCTGCTTTGGTCCAGGCCCCAGATCGTAAGTACCGTCGATTGGCACCCAGGCTTTTACCTTCTTAAGGTTCTCAAACAGAACGCTGCGGTCCACCGCGAGATCGCGCACTACGGGAAACTTCGACAGCGGCGCAAGGCGGATTGGCTGCTCCAGCTTGTCTACCAGCGCGGAGCACGCCATGCGCGCCTTGCCGTTAATCAGCATCGCGCAGCTTCCGCAAATCTCCTCCAGGCAGTTGGAGTCATAGGTCACCGGAGTCGTCTGCTTGCCGGAGATCTCTACCGGGTTCAACGCGATCTCGCCCAGCAGCGAGGTCACGTTCATGCCCGGGCGATATGGCACCTCGAATCTCTCAATCGTCGCCGCAGAGGTCGGCGTGGCCTGGCGCTTAATCTCAACCTGAATGGTGCGTGTCG
>DASRSR010000178.1:0-10769 GCA_035656355.1 Edaphobacter sp. | reverse complement strand
GAGTTGTACTTCATCAAAACGCGAGATGTGTTGTATGCGCGCAATGCAGCAGGCGATTATCCTGCTCTCCCCGAAGCTGCACCGCAGAGGCTACTTACTACTGGCCCAGTAAATAACCGCTACACAATTAAAGATACCCTTTCGTATTGGAAGCTCGCTGGCCAGATAGAAGAGTTCGTCGATGCTTATGGTTCGGGTCATTATGACGAAGCAGAAGCAGCTCTCAGTGCTATTGCTTCAGCGAAATCAGACTAAGAGAAATTCGACTAGGCATAAGGCCCTTTAGATCAGGACGGTAGTCTCGAATTCATATTAGACGGCGCACCAGTTTGGAGGATGAGTGAAAGTTCCCACTGTTACATGGAAGTCATGGGCCATAATGACGGCCCTGTTTTGCGTAAACACAACGGCGGCATTTGCTGCCTTTGCTCCGACCCAATCTTCCATTCGAACCTCGGTATTAAATCCAGAGTCGGTGGCACCCGGCTTTTCTAAGATTGGCCCCGTAGCAAAAAACCTTTGGCCTTTCAATGCTCTTAATGTATATGACTCCAAATTAAGAACCGATGTCTTTTACATTACCTCCTTCAATTCCGCGGGCCGTGGCCAGCTTATTCGTTTGGACTACCACCATGGTGATGCTAAGGCATGGACCTTTCCTGCAGGGATTGGATCTTGGGGAATTATTCAGGGTAAGGACGGGAACCTTTATATGGGTTCCTATAACGAGGGCAAACTCTTGTGCTTTGATCCCCGCGCAGAAAAATGGATTCCTCTTCCACAAGCATCGGAAGCCTTTCGCAAAATAGAATCCATCATCTGTGCTTTAGCTCAAGCGCCAAATGGCGATATTTACTATGGGACCTATCCTAATGCCCATCTTGTACGCTATGACCCTCGTGCAGGTACAGTTACTGACCTAGGGCGCGCCGCGGACGAAAGCTATCTTCGTCAGATTGCAATTACCCCAGATGGGATTGTGCTTTGTGGTGTCGGAACACGTAAGAGCCGAATACTCGCCTACGATCCGAAGACCCGGAAATTTAGTGAATTAGAACCTGCAAAGTACCAGAATTCCGGGGTTTCAATTCGGCCGCTGGTTAGTACGCGATACATAGTCCAGCCTGCAGCAAGCCAGATTCTTGTATATGACGTCCATACGCTGAAACTGCTTCATGTGTTTCCGTTTCACGAGGCATCAGGGTTCAATCTGCTTGGTGAGAACCATCTCCTCTATCAGACAGGCAAGGAATTAAAAACCCTGAACTTGGAGAATGGCGAATCGAAGGATTATTACAGCTTGCCAGGAGATGTTCTACAAGGCGCATGGTACCTGGCACCGCATGGCAATCTGCTGGGGCTGCGTGTCCAATCATATGTTTACATCGATGTAAAAAAACATGATGCGAAGTATCACCCTATTCCTGTTGACGGTTTAGGACAAGACGTTCTCTGGTTACGCTCAGCCCCAAATGGAGAAATTTACGGTGGCCCGGGACTTGGTCAAACCATGTTTTCCTACCATCCAAACACGCGCCAATTGAAGTCTTATGACCAGGTGATCGACAATGGCGGAGAGATTTACTACGGTATTCCTTACAAAAAAAAGTTTTATACGATCTCATATGTCGAAGCGACACTGGCCGTCTTTGATCCATCCCATGCCTGGAATCAGGGTAATGCTCCAGATTCCAATCCGCGCACTATTCTGCACATTCCTCAAGATCAATACCGGCCTGTGGGCGGGATTCATGCAGGACCTGGCGGAAAGCTCTATATAGGAACACAACCGAATTACGGGTTAATAGGAGGAGCGCTCTCCGTATTCGATCCAGTTACTGAGAAGATTGAAGTCTATCGAAACATAATTCCCAATGAAGAGATTGGCGCTGTGGCCACAGATGATCATTATGTTTACTGCGAGGCAGACAGAGGAGGTGGAGGAGGCAGCAGACCCATTGCATCGGGAGTCCACTTTTTTGTATGGGATCCAGGTACCAGAAAGATCATTTTCGATCATACTTTCCTCGACGATAGCGCCATTGGCTCCATTGCTGCAGTCAATGGTCATGCGTACTTCGTAGTACGGGACCAGCTCATGGACTATAACCGAACAACCAATACGCTCATGCCTATCTATACCTTTGACAAGGTTCGGAGAGTACCACTTGAAAGTCTGCAGGCAGCTAAAGATGGAACACTATGGGGCATCCTGGGAAGTGAATTAGCACACATCGACCCTGCCGCACGCAAAGTCAAGTTCTTCCCTGAAACTGCCGGCCATGCAACCAGTGGATTAGCCATAGGAGCAGATGGAACGATCTATTTCGGTAGTCACACTGATGTGTGGGTGCACCATCCAAAGAACCCAAGTCCGCCTTTGAGCTTTGAGCAATAAATAGTGCTTTATTTATTCACCATGCGCGCAGGACAGCAGGAACGAGCAAAGCGGCTGCGATTGCCGATGCGTTCGGACGCATGCCGTGCTGAAGAACTTACTGAAAATCTATGCTCTCGATGCTGTAAATCGAATTCACACCGAAGAAGGAAATCTGAAGAACCTTTTTACAGGGCTCGAAAAAAGGATCGACGAGTGGGCCGGACTGCCAACCGATGGTGACACGATCGGGAACTCACAACGAAACTCAAAGAATCTGCCTGGAAGCGACAGTCCTCAAGCGAACTGGGGCCTGCATCACTTCAAGAGCAACATGGGCCAAGTCTCCACGAAATATAAACATCAAGACAGTGAGAATCATGGGGCATTACAGACGATCTTCGACGATCTGGAGAAGATGGTTGATCAGGAAGGTGCCGCCTTTATGGCAGCATTTCAAAAGTTGAAGGACGATGTCATCGAAGCGCAAGCCTCTCTGACGTTGGGAGAGCTTGTCAAGCGGATTACAGCCATTCTGCTCGATCTTCTTCTCACGACGGCTGAGAACCTGCTTGTTACTGGTATGGATATCATCGCGGCAGTGATCGGCACGATCGTGGACATGCTGGACGCCCCAATCAAAATCCCAGTGATCTCTGCAATCTATCGCGAATTCGCAGACGCTGACCTCAGTATCCTTGATCTGATGTGTCTGGTGGCTGCAATCCCTGTCACTGTTATTTATAAGTTGGTCAAAGACGAGACACCATTTCCTGACAACGACCTGACGAACAGAATGAAAACTGCTTCAGACCTGGCAGCTTTCAGAGAGGTTCTACAGAGCAGTAGGCCCAAAAGTAGTACAGCTGTCGCACAACTTCAGCATCCGCCTGTTATGGAAACGAAAGTCTTACAGACTCCGAAATCACAGCTGCAAAAAACTGAATTTGATGGAGATGATCCGCACGATGTGATGACGGTGGTTCTGGACATGGTGGGATATATTGGTGCCATGCTGACAATCCTGATCAGCGGTGCAAAGAGAGAGAGATGGAAGCCGTTCCTGTATGGCTCAATCTTGCTACTCCTGCTGCCTATCTTCCCTATATTGCTCCAAATATCATAGGCGCGGTTGGAAGCGATCGTGCGGAGTGGTTCATAACTGTGAATGATGAAATAACCTGCGTAAGTTTTCTCAAATCGGTAGCAGATGCTGCTTTGAGCAAAAACCTAACTTGGTCGAATTTCGCTTCTCCATGGCTGGAGTGTGCCGTTAATACCATCTGGTTAGTTCCAGCTGTGCAGCGATCGCTTATTCGCACACAAAAGAATCGGATCGTTACAGCTTCGTCGCAAACGCGTTTTCCGATTTGGGAGGGTGCATCTCTCCAGCGATGTACTGGGAAAACTGGAAATCGGATGATCCTGCAACAGCGAAAGTCGGAGCGGAAATATTTTTAAGCTAGGTCTCCTTGGAACCGGCTTGTATGGACTCCTCATCTCGTTCTTCTTGTGGGCTACAAGAACATGCTTTTCGATGGAGAGCCTAGGCTCACGGCTTAGACGCGGATCCATCTGCTGGGCATTGTAGCGGTCGTTTCTCTGCGGTTGGCATATCAACCTTCAGCCACGATGCAATGGTCGGCGCGATCTGGCGCATATCGATGATGCCTAGATCGCAATGAGGTGTAACCGCGTTCCCTATTGCAAAGAAGGAGGCGTACATCTCTGGCCGATCGGGGAGGTAGCCATGTGTCCCTGTTCCTGGAATCTCACGCGTCAAGGCTCCGGTTAGTGCGCCACCAAAGCTGAAGCCCGGCCTCCACTCTACCAAGAATGAAGAGTCCGGATCGCCACCACGCGAGACAATCTCATCATGAGTAAGCACACGTGCGATACCCAGCGCAGGATTGTGCATAAGTCGATTCAATACTGCCGCCACGTGTTGCACCAGTTGGTGGTCCGTAGGATCCTTCACGCGTACATAGGCCGAGCCTCCGGCTTCCCACAAGGTCGCCTTCCAGTCTGTGATGATGGGCGAACTTCCATTGCTGTTCTTTAGGGTGATCAGTCCCTGCTGCACAAAAGGCACAAGGAGGTTGACACTGGTGTGCGTTTTGGCAAAGCCGTGGTCGGAAGCTACAACGACGATGGCATGCGGATCATTGGCCAGCATAGCATTGCGTAATCTGCCGATCATGCCGTCAATGGCGGTGATCGATTCGAGGCTGGTTGCGCTAAAGGGTCCCGAGGAGTGTTCTGCATGGTCGAGCGAGACCAGGTGTAATGTCATGAACTTCGGCTTTCCGCTCTGAATCATCGCCAGTGATATGCGCGTCAGCTGTTCGTCGAAGGCGGGCGTTGCGCCGAAGATATAGAACGGTCCGGTCTGTTCCTCTACCCTACGCAGGAAACCGAGTGGACGTGAGAGCGCCTCCATCAATTGGTTGTCCTCGCGGATGCGAACTGGATAGGCAGGCAGAAGATAGTCGATATGGTCGTTGTTCACCGTTTCCGGCCAGAAGGCACTAGCAGTGGTGAGTCCTGCGTCCTTGGCAGCGTCCCACAATGTTCTGCTCTTCAGATCGCTGGCGTACCAGAACCAGACGTCCTTGTTTCTCTGCGTAGCAGAAAACCGAACATTGTTGAAAATGCCATGTTCTTTTGGGCTGACGCCAGTAACCAACGTGGCGTGGCCAGGAAAAGTCAAAGTTGGCGTCACCGCAACCACACCTTCGGCGTACCAGCCCTTGTGCATCATCTGTTCTAGCACCGGAAGGTGCAGCCCGTGCTTCGCGGCTTCGGTCACGTAGTCTGGCCTCATGCCATCGACGGAGATCAGCAGAACGGAAGGCGGAGAGCTCTTTATCGCTCGCTGCGCGTTTGCCGCACCAGGTATTGCCACTGCTAGCAGACATGGCAGAAGTCTGCGGCCGATCCACTGTCGCAAGATTCTTTCCCACAGAGTCATGTCCGTTCGTGCTGCCCTCCGCCGAGATACCCGATCTCTTCTATTGGATCGCTCCGTCCGTGTTATACAAAGTTTCAACTCTATTCCTCATGGTTGTCTTTTCGTCGAAGGATGATTGTTTCAATCAATGCGGCACCCCTTTCGTTCTCAATAAGAAATATGGGCGCCACGAGTAAAAATTTTTAGAAGTGATATCGCAGCGAGAACTGAATCTGCCGAGGAGGCGTTCTCGTGCTGGTGATCTGACCGAAATTCGTGTCGGTTACCAAACGGTTGGGATCGGCGTAGCTGGCGAAGTTGAAGGCGTTGAAGAGGTCGGCACGGAAGTCAAATGCATGCTCCGTGCTAAGAACCGGAAAGCTCTTGAAGATAGATAGATCTATCTCACGGTATCCCGGTCCCCGCTCGGTGCCAACGGCGGCTGTGCCAAAGGTGTTCGGTAGCTCCGCGCCATAGGCGCAGGTGCTGTTGCCCGCACCCGGGCAGGGAAGGGCGGAAGCATCGGTGCCAAACCAATGGTTAGTCGAACGATTGCGAATCACTAGTGGACGATAGTGATTCGCGCGTGCCGTCAGGGCATTGACGTTGGCGTTATTGGTGCTCGTTAGTGTTACAGGGAACCCCGTGTAGAGCATCGCGCTTCCTGAAACCTTCCATCCACCCACTACCTGATTTACAACTGGATTCAGGTGGGCGCCGAATCGATGGTTCCGACCAACAGGAATCGCATAGACGCTAGTAGCGGTGATATTGTGGCGCACGTCAAAGCCGCTCGGGCCATAATCAGCGCTGGGGTTGTAGGCGTTCTGCCAATAGGAACTGGCCCCATTGACACCTGGAATGCCATAAAATCCCGGGCTATTGGTCATCGAGTGGGCATAAGTGTAATTGATGGTGTACTCAAAGCCGTGATCCATGCGCCGACGCAGGATGGCCTGCAATGCATTGTAGTTGCTCATTGCGGACGATCCAGTGATTTTCACTAGACCTGTCTGTCCCACCAGTTTATAGAATGGCGCATTAGTGCAAGTGCGAGAGCAGGGAGCGGGCCACTGATTACCATTCATGGCGACAATCAGGTGATTACCGGTTTCTCCGACATATCCCACCTGTAGTGACGTGTGATTGTTGATCTGATATTCAGTCGTAAGGTTGAACTGCTGGATGTAAGAAGGACGCAGGTTCTTTTGCCAGGCAAAGAACTGCGTCGTGCTGACCGAGACATTGCCGGGTGCCGTGGCAAATCCATTTTCGACGGCCAACGGTGTCCCTCCGGAGGTTGCCGACGGTGTTGTCGCCTGCGCAATGTACGAGAACTGATACGGCGGATTCTCCGTCAGACGAAGGCTCGATCCCGTACCCTCCAGGGTTACCGTGCTGCCGTAACCGCCGCGTAGAACCAATCGCGGGCGGAATTGATAGGAAAAGCCGAGCCGCGGCATAAAGTTGGTGTAGACCGGGTCGTACAGCGCACGGCTGTTTCCGTTCTTACCCGCATAGAGAATTCCATCCTTACCCAAGGAAGGGTTCGACAGATCGATATTGGTCATCTTGTCATTGACTTCATAGATTGGTTGGTCGTACTCATAACGCAGCCCGAGGTTCAACACTAGATTGGACAGCACCTTCCAGTCATCCTGAACAAAGCCCGCGTCGCGCCATTGCCGCTGACCAGTAAAGCCGCGTACGCCGCCTACCCCAGCGTAGACCGAATAATCCAGCACGAAGTCAGCGTAAGAATAACCTGCGGTCTTGCCCAGGGCCGGATTACCCGTGTACTGTCCGCTGTACTGGAAGATGCCTAACGTTCCCTCGTTGCCTGCATCGAAGTTGTTCTGTTGGTACCGCAGAAACTGCACACCCATCTTGGTGATGTGTTTGCCTCGCTGCCATGTTAAGTTGTCGACATAGAAGAAAGTGTTGTCGCGTTTTCCGTAGACTCCAGCCGTGGTGCCGACGGCGCTAATCGTGCCCGTGGTCATCACCTGTTGGCTAAAGCCGGTATACTTCTGTCCCCCGGGAATGCCAACTACTGCATTACCCGATGTGCCAAACAGCCCTGTAGGATCGACACCATTGCTGTTGCCATAGTTCAGTCGAGTGAAGCTGGCACGGGCCTCGTTCACCATGCTGGGCGAGATCACGTGTGTCCAGTTCACCACGAAGCTTTGCACAGGATAGTCGTTCGGCAGCGGGAAAGTAATCGGCAGGACTGGATGTATGGTGCGATCATATGCTTCTCCGAAGGAGTAGCGCCCCATGATGGTGTCTTTCGCGCTCATCGTATAATCTACGCGAACGTCGCCTTGATTGTTGGCGGTGAAGGATTTCACATAGCCCAGGTAATTATTCTGCGCGATGCCATCGGTTGGCGTGCGGTTGGGAAGAGGATATGCCTCCTGATGTGCGAACAGGTATTGCGCTACCGGATTGCGAATCGGTACGCCTCTGTCGCCTCCGAAAGGCGCGAAGTTATTCTGCGAGTCGTACAGTTGGATCCCTTTGGCTTCGAGCGCTGAGAAATCGCCGTTCCGGAAAGCGGCCGGCGCTACACTGGCCGTGCCCTGTCCACCCGTGTGATAGCGGATGCCTTGATAATCGACGAAGAAGAAGAGCTTGTTATGCAGGATCGGGCCACCGAGAGTCGCGCCAAAGATGCTCTGCGTGTAGCTGTTTTTGGCAACGCCGGAGAATTTGTTCGCCCAGGTATTTGCGTCTAAATGATTGTTTTCCAAGTAGTAAAAAGCGCTGCCGTGATATTGGTTAGTACCGCTCTTAGTGGAAAGCAGCACAGCGCCGCCGTTGACGTTGCCGTACTCGGCATCGGCGTTGCCGGTGATGACCTTCATTTCGCCCAGCGCGTCTGGTGATGGGTTGTAGCCGATTGTGTCGCTAAAGCTCTCATTAATATCGGCGCCATCCAGCAGATAGTTATTGGTCTGTTGCCGGTTGCCGGAGAACGATGGTAGATTCGCAGAACCGGTAGCGCGTTCAATCGCATTCGACCCTGTCGTGCCAGTTGGCTGTGGCATTACCGCACCAGGAAGAAACTGGGTTGCCGACGAGAAGTTGCGGCCGTTAAGAGGCATCGTCGAGAGCGTCTCGGTAGAAAGTGTTGCCCCCAGTGTGGCGTTCTCAGTGTTCAGAATCGGAGCTAGTGTCGAATCCACATTGACCGACGTTGTCTGGGCTCCGATGTGCAGCGTCAAATTTACCTTGGCGATCTGATCGATCTCAAGCCGGAACGGCGGCACCGAGGTGACATCAAAACCGGCCGCTTGTGCCGATGCCGTGTAGGTGCCGATGGGGAGGAAAGGGAAATTGTACAGACCCGAGTCGTCTGTGATAGCTGTCGCCTTAACCCCGGTATTAGTATTAGAAACAATTACCTTGGCGCCCTTTACAACCGCTCCGCTGGGATCGCTCACGAAGCCTCGAATGGCTCCGGTGATAGTTTGCGCCATCATACTTACGGAAAAGAACACGCAAACCAGTGAGAGTAGGACAAACCAGTAGACAGAAGCTTTCGATCGAGCAGCTGGCATGGAGGTGCCTCATTCCGGGATTGGGTGGGACTAAGGCTAGTCTGACATATTGATTTCCTCGCCGGTAGGTGCTTTTACTTAGTTTTACAGTAACAGCACCAAGTGCAATTACAAGGGAATCTCATTGAAAAGCTTCGAGTTAATGAGGGTCTATCAATAGTGTATGAATAAGAGTCCTGCTTGCAATATGGGATACCTTCTGCAGAAGAGCAGCGCCCGATGACACCGAATAGATTTTAGGGTGAACCTTGCCGTGAGAACTCAGGCGTCATTTTGAAGCCGTTCACCCTTTGTCTCATCGAAGGATGCGGTAGCGCACGTGCTTTAGTAATGGAGTAGGAATTCACGGATCAGTCAGTTATAGGGAGTTAGCTAGAACGTGCGGAAGGCCAGAAGTCGAGTGGGCACGCCCATGCCATTGACATTATCAGTTTCAAGCAAAGCCTCGAAGTGAGGGCACTCGGAGTGCTGACCTAGCTTTGGCCTCAGGATCGAATCGAAGGTTTTCTCATTCATCAGCAAATCGGCCGCGGCTTGAGTGTCAGCCAAGCTAAAGCCCTGAACCAACAGAATGTTGCCTTGCCCGCTGAGATTGGGACGGAAAGAGATCGTTGCCAGACCGTGACTGAAATGAGCACGGTCGTAGCGATAAAAGGCCTGTTCCCCCTGCAACGGATGTCGATTCTCAACGCCCAGCGGTCCTGCTGCAGTGTTGTCCTGCAGGATAAAAGCTTCTTTATCACGGAAGAGTTCGACCCAAGGATCAGCCTCGATCGAGCCGATCATGATCACATTGAAGTCTTTGAGATCATCGAGTTGCAGGTCGCGCGCATACCGAATCACCGGCGGGTTCTGTCTGGCTTCTGGGAGTTGAAAGAGGCTCAGCGTAAACTCCAGGTCGGCTGTCGAAGTGTAGCGATGCTCGACTAAGCGCTGGAGAATGGTTCGGTCACAAGGTTTCTTACAGGTAAAGTCAGTTAGGTAACGACCATTAGCATAGTCGTTTACATCAATTGGCGTACCGGTAAAGACGCGCAGCACGACTAGGCTACTGTCGGCTGGCACAATTAACGTCTTGTGGCCAGAGCTGAACATCTGTGCCCATATTCGATGGGTAGATCCTGGTGTAACGGCCTGATCACGTTCGTTTGCCAATCGACCAAGAAAAAACGAACCCGCCAATGCAAGGACAATACAACAAGCGATAGCGATCCATCGTGTCCAATGCGGTTGCTTATTAAGAAGAATCGAATGGGAAACCGGCTGGAGTGGCTCTGTGATTACAACGTTCTCTGCAACCGCCGGCGGGTCAATGGTCTGAGAGGTGACGGATTCAAAGACAGGGACATAGGTACCGCGCGGCACCGAGACGCGAATCCGCTCTTCGCGCCCATCTTCGTTGTAGTAGTCCTCCAGACGCTTGCGTAATCGACTGGCATGAGCGCGCACAATATTGTCGTCGCGCGGATCGTAAGCTATCGGTCGGCCGAAAACGGCTTCGCCGATTTTCTGCTCTGTCAAAATTCCACTGTTATTGATGATCGTCTGCCGTGAGATGTAAAGCAGAAAGGCAGAAAGGCGCTCGGATTTTGCGAAGCCCTGCGTTCTGACGATGCGCTGCACTAACTCCCAACGCGGATCGTTCTCCATAGACTGCGATTTTACGCGAGGAGAGCGTTGTTCGGTGGGAGGCATCGTGACAAAGCCCCGTGAGCAGCGATTTATCCTCTATATATCGAGGTTCGCCTAGCTTGGATGATCTCATCAGCGCGAAATCCGGGTTGTCATAGCCAGCTTCTTTTTTAACCAGCCTCTGATCCAACTGATCGATAAAGCCACATCATTTTTGTGAGCACGCGGACGCTATCGTTTTTGA
>DASRSR010000177.1:0-49248 GCA_035656355.1 Edaphobacter sp. | reverse complement strand
ATACGTTATGTTGATGCGGGAGGCGGACTGGGGATTGATTACACTCACGAAACCTTTGACGCCCAAGCTCAGGTGGCGAAATACGCCGCTGCGTTGAAAGAAGGATTGGCGGGGGAAGCCGCTCATCTGATCATTGAGCCGGGGCGTTTTATCGTTGCACAGGCAGGAGCGCTGCTGACGCGGGTGCTTTACATCAAAAAGAACGGTTCAAAGACTTTTATCATTACCGATGCGGCGATGAACGACTTGATTCGCCCTTCGCTTTACCATGCCCATCACGAGATCATTCCGGTACGACAGCCTACTGGAGTGGGAGCGGCGATGAAGGCTGACATTGTCGGACCGGTTTGTGAATCCGGGGACTTCTTTGCGCGTGATCGCACGATTCCTTCTGTAAAGCCGGGTGATCTTGTTCTTCTGCTTGATGCAGGAGCGTACGGTATGAGTCTGGCCAGCAATTACAACACGCGACCGCGCCCGGCGGAGGTTTTAATCGAGGAAACGAAGGCAGTGCTGATCCGGCGGCGCGAGACTCTGCGCGACCTGATGGCGCAGGAGATTCTGGATTAAAGATAGTTAGTGAAATACCGAAATTCGGTATTGAGCAATATCCTATTGCGACGGCCTGCGATATGAGTTTGGCCGTGCTAAATGCTAAACTCACAGTGTTGCCGGGTTTGCCCACTCAATGGGTCACGGCCAAATCACCTCAGAGGTAGTCCATGTCCGGCCATTCAAAATGGGCCACAATCAAGCATAAGAAGGGCGCGCTCGATGCCAAGCGCGGCAAGATTTTTACTCGCCTGATCAAGGAAATAACCATCGCCGCCAAGACTGGCGGAGGCGGTGATCCTGACGGCAATCCACGCCTGCGAACTGCGATTGCAGCGGCCAAAGCGGAGAATATGCCTGCCGATAACATCAAGCGAGCCATTCAGCGCGGCACTGGCGAACTGGAAGGCGTTTCGTATGAAGAAATTACATACGAAGGCTACGGTCCGGGCGGCGTGGCATTGATCGTTGAAGTGTTGACGGACAATAAGAACCGCGCCGTGAGTGAAATTCGCCATGCTTTCAGCAAAAACGGCGGCAATCTTGGAGCTGAAGGTGCTGTTGCCTGGATGTTCACCAAGAAGGGTGTCGTCAACGTGGCCAAATCGGCTGCCAGCGAGGACAAGCTCACTGAGATCGTTCTGGAGGCAGGAGCAGAAGACCTGAATGACGAAGGTGAAAACTGGGAAATCCTCTGCGACCCCAAGGATTTCGAGGCAGTTACCAACGCGCTGAAGGCAGCCAATATTACGCCGGAGCACTCTGAGATTACCAAGATAGCTTCGACCTATACCAAGCTCGAAGGGACTCAGGCTAACGCGATGATTCGTCTGCTCGAAGCGCTGGAAGACCTCGACGACACGCAAAACGTCTACTCCAACTTCGATATGGACGAAGCTGCCGTAGCCAACGCAGGACAATAAAGCGGTCAGGAAAACATGGAAAGGCCGCCGAGTAGGCGGCTTTCTTTTTTATAGACAAATTTTCTACGGAGCTATTGTGACCAAAAAGCCTTTCGGTATGGCAAGGACGTTTCTCTGGATATTGGCCTTTTTACTCTCCGCTCAGTTTTCGTCAGCGCAAAATCAAAAAGCGAACGCAGACACGGAACCGACACCTTTTCATATCGCTGGAAAGCGGCCGCTTGAGTTGGGAGTTCTGGTACAAAGCGGGGTTGGTCTTACCGAAGACCGCAATGACTTCAAATTTTTGATGGCTGGCGTCCATGCTGGAAAGGTGCTGACGGGCAACTACCTGCCAGGGGCATTGCACGGCAACTTTGAGTATGCTGTGGAAGCTTTTCCGTTCTGGCAGTCGTATACACCAAAGTTCCAACGGGCACAGTGTCATGCTGTACCGGGTTCGAGCGATGTTGCATGTTCGCCGCTCTATACGACCGGCGGTACCTACAGCGGCATCTCGATTGTGCCAATTATTCTGCGATGGAACTTTATCGGGACGCGGCGCATCTCACCATGGGTACAGGGGGCTGGCGGAGTGCTTTGGACCAACCATAAATATCCAGCATTTGGCGGAGCGCCGCTGAATCTGGCCAATGATGGGCCGAATACCGACAGCAGTGTATGGAACTTCACCCCGCAAATGGGGGTTGGAATGCACTACTTTGTCCGGCCTCAACGTTCTATCGATTTCAGTGCAAATGCAGTGCATATCTCATCAGCATCCCTTGGAGACAAGAATCCTGGGGTCAATGCCAGTGTGCAATTTTCGATTGGCTATACATGGTGGAAGTAGTTTTGAGTTATGACCTCTGACGCAATCATCGAATGTGTGCCTAACTTCTCTGAAGGGAAGGATCCCGCGAAGGTCGATAAGATCCTCGCATCGATGAAATTAGAAGGGGTCAGCCTTCTGGACTGGTCGCTGGATGCAACGCATAATCGCTCCGTCGTTACAGTTGCAGGACCGCCGGCGGCAGTAATTGCGGCTGCGGTTAAATCTGTTGGCAAAGCAGCAGAACTGATTGATCTGACGAAACAGAAGGGCGTGCACCCCCGCGTTGGCGCTGCGGATGTGGTGCCCTTTATCCCGGTTCGCGGCATCTCCATGGCGGAGTGTGCTGTGCTGGCGCGACAGGCTGGTCTGCTGATCTGGCGGACTTACGGTGTGCCTGTCTATTTCTATGGAGCTGCTGCTGCGCGTCCGGACAGGGTACAGCTTGAAGATGTTCGTCGAGGGCAATTCGAAGGGCTTTGTGAAGCCACGAAACGCGATTCGTCCCGCTGCCCGGATATTGGTGGGCCTGGATTGCACGAGACTGCCGGCGCTTCCGTGGTTGGTGCACGAGATTTTTTAATCGCTTATAACGTTCATTTGCATCAATTGGACATCTCTGCTGCCAGGGCAATTGCACGCGATATACGTGCGTCAAATGGGGGCCTGCCAGGAGTCAAGGCAATCGGCGTTATTGCAAATGGACGCGCGCAGGTAAGCATGAATATTACTGATCTTCAGGCCACACCGATGCCGCATATTCATTCGACAATCAAGCATCTGGCACAGCGTCATGGTGTCCTGATTGATGATGCTGAACTGATTGGGTTGATTCCTCAAGCCGCTTACGATCCCGATTCGGAGTGGGTACGTCATGTGCCGGGGTTCGATCCTGAACTTAAAGTTCTGGAACGCCGGCTAGAGCATCCGATCGCATGGCCAACAGTCTAAGGTTCTGATGTAAAGTGAAGAGGTGCAGGTGCAAGACCTTCGGTCTTGTTAAACGGGAAGCCGGTGAGATTCCGGCACTGACTCGCAGCGGTGATGGGAACGAACGACGCACGGCTTTTGGCCACGCACTGTTCTTGAAAAGAATGGGAAGCGGCGTTTAGTAGGCAGCCCAAAGTCCGAAGACCGGCCCGCCGCCACCACCGCGGAAGAGACGCATACGTCTCCCACTGCGGGTGCGCTGAGGATACCGGTCTCGAGTTTGGGCTGGGTAGCCAATCCACCGTTGATCGCCGCCTGGCGAATCGATGGGGTCTGCGCATGGGTGGTTCCTTGTTTTACAGGAGAGGAACCCGAATGCAATCGAAGACATTAACTACCGCAAATCTTGGATACCCCCGTGTTGGGCGGCATCGTGAGCTGAAATTCGCGATGGAGGATTTCTGGAACGGACGCCGAAGCGAAGAAGGATTGTTGGCGGCTGCTAAGAAATTACGGGCCGAAAACTGGCAACTCCAGAAAGATGCCGGCATTGATTTTATTCCCAGCAATGATTTCTCGCTTTACGACCAGGTACTGGATGCTCTGGTGCTCGTCGGTGCCACTCCGGCACGTTTTGGCAGCGACGAGATTACATTGACGCGCTACTTCCAGATGGCGCGCAATAGTGACGAGCAAACCGCGATGGAGATGACCAAATGGTTTGATACGAACTATCACTACCTGGTTCCAGAGTGGAGCGACGACCTCGCTTTCATTCCGAATACGACAAAGCTGCTTGGTGAATTTGAGGAAGCCAGACAGCTTGGCATCACCACGCGACCTGTTCTGATTGGCCCAATCAGCCTGTTGTTGCTCGGAAAATCAGTCGACGATACTGATCCGCTCGATCTTTTGCCACGCTTGCTGAAGGCATATTGCAAGGTGCTCAATGACTTGGTGAAGGCAGGTGCAGAGTGGGTCCAGATGGATGAACCTGCTCTCGTCACAGATCTACCATCCGGCTACGCAGAGGCATTCCGGGAGGCCTATGCAGAATTTCATGAAATTCCTATTAAATTGATGCTCACTACATATTTTGGCGAGCTGGGTGACAACCTCGACCTTGCCTGCTCCCTTGGCACAGCGGGCCTTCATATCGATGCTGTCCGCGCACCGGATCAGATTTCTGAAGTAGTTGAAAAAGTAAAACCTCAGCAGACATTAAGTCTCGGCTGTATTGATGGCCGGAATATCTGGATTGCGGATTTAAGTGCGGTGCATGCGCTGATTTCTGCTGTACGCGCAAAACTGGGTACGGGGCGAGTGCAAATAGCTCCCTCATGCTCACTTTTACACGGGCCTTATGACACAGCGGACGAACGCAACCTTGATGCGCACTTGCTTAGCTGGCTTAGCTTTGCGCGCCAAAAACTTGATGAACTTGTGGTACTTGCAAAGGGACCTGAGGAAGCAAGAAATGCCTTTGAGGAAAACCGCAGTCGCAATAATGCTCGTTTAGCGGCTGAAAGCAGCACAAATAAAGCAGTTCGCAAGCGGTTAGCTAATTTGAAGGAGAATGATTTTCGCCGTCGCTCAGGTTATGCGAAGCGTACCCTGATTCAGCGCGAGGAACTTCATCTTCCCCTTTTGCCTACAACGACGATTGGTTCATTTCCACAAACGCAGGAGATTCGCAAACACCGCGCCGCTCACAAGAAGGGCACTCTTACCGATGCTGAATACAAGGATTTTCTCAAGTTGAAGACTGAGGAATGCATCCGGCAGCAGGAGCAGATTGGGCTCGATGTTCTCGTCCATGGCGAGTTTGAACGCAACGATATGGTGGAGTACTTCGGCGAACATCTGGCCGGTTTTGCATTCACCTCCAATGGATGGGTGCAGAGCTACGGCTCGCGTTGTGTGAAGCCTCCTATCATCTATGGTGACGTCTCTCGCGTTCGACCGATCACGGTAGAGTGGAGCCGCTATGCCAGTTCGTTGACCGAACGTCCGATGAAGGGGATGCTGACAGGGCCAATCACGATGCTGCAATGGTCATTTGTCCGCAACGATATTCCTGAAAAAGATGTTGCCTGGCAACTGGCTCTTGCATTACGCGAAGAGGTGTGTGATCTGGAAGAGGCAGGGATTCGGATAATTCAGGTTGATGAGCCGGCATTACGCGAAGGCCTTCCTTTGCGAAGGTCAAACTGGCCGGAGTATCTGGACTGGTCAGTGAAAGCGCTTCGACTGGCAACTTCGGGTGTAGCCGATGGCACGCAGATTCATACACACATGTGCTATTGCCAGTTTGAAGATATTCTTCCTTCCATAGCCGCTCTTGATGCTGATGTCATTTCCATGGAAACCGCACGTTCCCGGATGGAGATGCTTCAGGCATTCCGGCGGCAGGGTTATCCCAATGAGATTGGGCCAGGAATCTATGACATTCACTCTCCACGCGTTCCGAGCAAGGAAGAGTTGATTCAGCTGCTGCAGCTTGCTTTGGAATCGCTTCGCCCCGAACAGATTTGGGTAAATCCCGATTGCGGCCTGAAGACACGTGGGTGGAGGGAAACGACCGCCGCGCTTACAAATCTCTGCCTGGCGGCGAAAGAGGTACGTAAAACTATTGCCTGAAAACACCCGGCGTCCAGACCGCAGTATTGGGTAGGACGCCGGTACAACCCACCTTTATTTTGAATACACCCAACTTTACGCTTCGAAATGCGTCCAAAGTGGGAGTCTTCAGACTTGCCTGGGGCCTTATTTAGGGAAAGAATAAGAAGGTCAGCCTGAATTGCCAGATGGCTGAGGAGTTTTCTCTTGCGTATTCAGTATCGTCACTTGCTTCCTATCGCATTTTTGATGTTTTCCGTAACCTTGTCACAGGCAGCCGAGCTTTCAAGCGATGCCAAGGCATCCATTCCCCACGATGTGCAGCAGCTCATTGTGGTGGACTACCGCGCCATGCAGAACTCGACTGCCGCAATGGATTTGAAGGAGCGTGTGCTTCCCCCGGAATTGAAGCGACTGGAAACATCTTTAAAAAACGCGAAGTTGAACGTAGATAAGGATTGTGACGTTCTTGCTTTTGCTGCCTTCCGCACTCCGGGGTCAGAAAGGAATCATGTTGTCGGCATCGCGCAGGGACAGTTCCAGACTTATGGAATCATGCAGAACTTCGCAAAAAGTAAGACCAAGCCAGTCATGCTGCGTAACAACAGCATCTACCCGATGGGATCGGCTGGAACCAGCGTCGCGTTTCTCAACCAGACCACGATGGTTTTCGGCGAGCTCGAAGCCGTAAAGATGGCGTTGAATGCACGTGACGGCTTCACTCCCAACTTTCTTTCCAATGGAGAGATGATGAACGACATGGGCGCAGTGGACAAGCATGCAATGTGGAGTTTGCTGGATGCGAAGGGGACGCAGACGATGATGAAGAGTGTCCTCGGCGATGCTGCTCAGTTGGCCGATTATGACACTGTACGCAATCGGATGAAGAGCTCTCGCTATACGATGGACTTCGACAATGGTGTCCGCTTCGATCTATCGGTTGTGATGTCAGATACGATTACGGCAGCTACCTGCGCCACTCTTATGAAGGGGCTGGTGCTGATGAAGAAAAATTCGGCAACCCCAACAGAAAAGATGGCGCTTGATCGCACGACCGTCGACTCTAATTCCGGTACATTGAGTGTCGACTATTCGGCATCTGATAACGAATTTGCTAGCCTGCTGAGTTCGCCTCTCTTCCAGTCCGTCGTTCAGTGATGATAGGGCCAGCTGCTTATTTTGATCTGCAACTGCTCTACACTTAACTCATGACGAATAAGAAGAATTCTCTGGAGCGGGCCTCCTCTGCCTATCTACGCTCGGCGATGCATCAACCCGTGGAGTGGCACCAATGGGGAGAAGAGGCATTTGCTTTGGCTCAGGCCGAAGATAAGCCTATCCTGCTTGATATTGGCGCGGTGTGGTGTCACTGGTGCCATGTCATGGATCGCGAGTCGTACGAAAGTCCAGAGACTGCCGGAATTATCAACGAGCACTTCATCCCGGTAAAGGTCGACCGCGATGAACGCCCTGATGTTGATACGCGTTATCAGGCTGCCGTTGCTGCAATCAGCGGACAGGGGGGATGGCCGCTAACGGCGTTTCTTACCCCGGATGGCAAGCCGTTCTTTGGCGGAACTTATTTCCCGCCACAAGATCAGCATGGGAGGCCGGGATTCCCTCGAGTGCTGCTTACAATGGCAGAGGCGTTTGAGAAGCGGCGGGATGAAGTAAATGAATCCGCAGGCAGCGTCATTTCAGCAATAGAGCATAACGAATCGTTTATGGGCAGGGCGGGGAACCCTGGCCCTGCGCTGGTGGCCAAACTTGTCGAATCGACGTTAAAGCAGTTTGACCCTCGCGAAGGCGGATTTGGGTCGCAGCCCAAATTCCCGCATTCTGGTGCAATCGATCTTCTGCTTGACGTTGCTTCGCGCGGCGAGGGAAACGAAGCCGCAAAAACTGCCGCGATGGTAACGCTCGAAAAAATGTCGAAGGGAGGCATTTACGACCACCTGGCTGGCGGATTTCATCGCTACTCCGTGGATGAGCGCTGGCTTGTGCCTCACTTTGAGAAGATGGCCTACGACAACAGCGAATTGTTGAAGAACTACGTTCATGCTTACCAGACATTTGTTGAACCGGAGTGTGCTCGCATTGCACGTGAGATCGTTCGATGGATTGATGAGTGGCTCAGCGATCGTGAGCACGGAGGCTTTTATGCTTCGCAGGATGCGGACTATTCGCTGGACGACGACGGTGATTACTTTACCTGGACCAAAGATGAGGCGGCCGCTGTACTAACGCCTGAAGAGATGGCGATTGCAGGCGCATATTACGACATTGGCGAAATCGGCGATATGCATCACAATCCATTGAAGAACGTGCTGCATATTCGTGTTGAATTGGAAGACATAGCGCGTTCCAACAACATGTCGATTGAAACAGCGCGACAGTTACTCGTATCAGCAAAGAAGAAGCTGTACTCTGCGCGCCTCGCGCGGCCCACACCCTATATCGACAAGACCGTCTACACTGCATGGAACGGAATGCTGATCTCGGCATACTTTGCAGCCGCGCGCGTATTGGGCCAGCCTGATGTAAAAGCGTTTGCTCTGAAGTCGCTCGATCGCGTACTGCAGGAGGCATGGAACCCTTCAATAGGGATGGCTCATGTTGTCGCCTATGGGGAGGGAAATGAGAACTTTTCTCGTGTCGCTGGTGTCCTCGACGATTATGTATTTCTGGGTCACGCCGCTCTGGATGCATGGGAAGCCACGGGTGAGATGCGTTATTACAACGCCGCAGAAGAGATAGCTGCTGCGACTATATCGCGCTTCTATGACAAGGTTGGCCAGGCATTCTTCGATACGGAAGCTCCAGCCAGGGATGAAAAGCGTTTAGGTGCTCTTGTGACGCGGAGAAAACCCTTGCAGGACTCTCCGACGCCGGCAGGGAATCCGGTAGCAGCATCCCTGCTGCTGCGGCTCTCCGCATTGAATGATCGCGAAGAATATGCGGTTATGGTGCTGGAGACCCTGGAAACTTTTTCCGGAGTGGTTGAGCATTTTGGTCTCTATGCGGCCAGTTATGGGCTTGCTTTACAGCGGTTGCTCAATGGCACCGTTCAGATTTGCGTTATCGGCGATGATGAGAGTGCAAGGGAACTGGAGGCTACCGCACTTGCCCGCTATGCCGTGAACAAAAGCGTGGTGCGATTGCGTCCCGATCAGCTAGGCTCTCTGCCGCCTTCGCTTGCTGAGACCCTGCCTCATCTTCCGTTTGATAAAGGAAGTGTTGCAATCGTATGCACTGGCAGAGGCTGCCTGCCTCCTGCACGGACAGTCGAGGAACTTACCGTTGCTATGAATCAGGCGCTGTAAGAATTTTTTTATACAAATTGCTATTCATCAAATCCGGCGCAAGCCTGATCTCTCGCATACCTCGTAACGAGTTGCAGATGTAAATAGCATCAGCAGTCTGAAGATCGCGGAGCGTCAACACAGCTTCTTTTGCCCGTGGTTCGTCTTCCAACAGATGACGTCGAAAGATCCCCGGGAGAACACCACAATGTAAGGGAGGAGTTACTAGGCGGCCTTCTCGCCGGATGAATATGTTGCTGATGCTTCCTTCCGTGATTTCGCCTCTCTCGTTTTGAAAGATCACTTCATCAAATCCATCTCGCCTGCATTGCGCATACTCTAGGTCGTACTGCTGGCGCAACGTTGTTTTATGCCGCAGAAAAACATCGTTTGAGAAAGTTCGTTGTAATGCAATCCGAACATTGCTAATCGCAGCCGGTTGATTAGAGTGTTCCCCATGAGCGAGAATGATCTTTCCATCACTATTGAGCAGCAGCCGCACCCGATAGCACTTTTCGGACGAGAACGAAGATGCGTACTCCCTTAACTGTGAGACTGCTGCTGCACGATCAAATGCAAATTCGAAATAGGCAGCCGAGGATTCCAGTCGGTCCATATGCATTGAAAGCAAGCGGAAGTCACCATTCCAAAGCATTGTCTCAATTAGCTGGAAATCATGTTGTTGATGGGTAAGAAAAGCGGCCTTCAATAAGCACTCGCTATACTCTTCGTCGGGTATTGAGTCGGCAACAATACCGCCACCTACGCCCATACTTATCTTTCCTGCTCGCATGTGCAAAGTCCGAATTGCAACATTGAACGCAGAGGAACCATCAGGAGCAATGTAGCCGATAGCCCCTGTATAAATTCCGCGAGCATTCTCCTCCAATTCGCGAATAATCTGCATAGTTCGAATCTTAGGAGCACCAGTAATTGAACCGCTTGGAAACATCGCTTTGAAGATGTCATACCAGTGAAGTCCTGTGCGAAGCTTCCCAGAAACCGTAGATGTCATCTGTAGCAAGGTCCTGTAGTGCTCAATAGAAAAAAGATCTTCAACCTGTACGCTCCCCATATTGCAGATGCGGCCTAAGTCATTACGAAGAAGATCAACGATCATTAGATGCTCGGAACGGTTCTTCTCATCGTTTTGCAAATTGATTGCAGCTTGACGGTCTTCTGCCAGATCCAACCCCCGTCGCATCGTGCCTTTCATTGGCCTGGTCGTAATCTTTCCGTCTTCAGTTCGAAAAAAGAGTTCCGGAGAAAGAGAGAGTATCTGGTGGCCAGAAATATTGAGAAGTGCGCTATATGCGACAGGCTGTTGACGGAGTAGCCGCGTGAAGGTTGCAGCCGTATCTTCTTGTGAAGGCATTTCCACGCTGCTTGTGAAATTGACTTGATAAGTATCGCCTTGCCGTATGTACTCTTTGATGGTCTCTATCTTTTCGCAGTAAGCTTGTTTGCCGAGAACAAGGTTGACGCTTTCGAAGTGTTCAGCTTCTGCTGAGAAACTGGGCGCTTCGGATATAGGGGCATTGCCATCAAGGTATCCGGCCGCATGGTCGAAGATGAGTGGTTTGCGATAAATTCCAAACCACGCCAAAGGTAAATCATCATTGACGAGGTGTAGATTGCCAACACGCTCAAAATGATACCCGCATTCATAGCAGAGAAATCCTGCGACGTAGAATCCTTCGGCGAGGGATTCCTCGATCCTGCAAAAGAGCTTTGGAATCTCATCCAGACGATGTGCGGAAATAGTCTGTACCGGATTCAGAAAGATAAAACTATTCCGATTGGATGCATCAAAACGCGAAGTCTGCAGCAGCACTGAATCTGGCTGGGTGGCAACCACGGTGTGCCAATGGCTGGGAAGATGATGCCATTGCTGCAAGTTTTCTTCGTCGTTTCGCTTCATGGAGTAGAGGTCTGTGATATCGCTACTCCATTTTAATGGTGGTCTTGTGGCTTGTGCGTCACCGGCTGGTCAACGCATAATGTCCTGCCTTGTTTAGGGTAACGATCTTGCGCGTCCCGTTTTCTGCGCTTGTAGCTTGTTGAACGGTGCCATTCATTAGAACTGTAGCGCTTGATGTGTTTACCGGCACTGATACTTTTGCTGTGACATTCGGTGGAAGATCGATTGTGACGGACGTTGTTGCACCGTCTTTCCGTGCATCTACCTTCAGAGTACCGTGCGGTGTCGGTTCTCCGCCTTTAGCCCAGCTGAGGTCAACAAGATCAGGCCGGATATTAACCGTACTAAATCCGGGCCCGGTAGGCTGAATCCCCAACACCTCTTCCATCAGCCACACAGTTGGCCCGCTCGACCAACCATGAGCAAGGCTTACAAAATATCCCGAGCCATTGTCGGCTTGCAGAGAGGCATGAAAATCTCCCTTGTACCAGCTTGGATCGTAGCCCTCCCAGAAGCTGGTTGCGCCTTCCTGAATCATGCCTCCCCAGTACTGACGAATCCACTCCAGTGCATCTTTACGATGTCCCATGTCTGCCATGGCGCGAATGACATAGTAGTTATAGTACGGCGTAATGATGAGCGCGTTGTACTTTACATGGCCAACATTTGAGAGCACATGGTCCCAGATAGCGTTGTACTGTGCCGGTGATGCGGCTCCGCTGAAGACTGCCATGGCATTGCTCTGCCAGCGCGGCCCGTAGGCTCCGGTTTGAGGATTGACCAGATATTTTTGTGCAGCAGACTTTATTTTTACGGCGCGTGCCTCATATTTGTCTGCATTGGCGGTATCTCCCAACTCACGCAATAGCCAGGCCGCCTCATGGTATGCGCGATAGAACTCAAGCGTAGTTGCGCGCCGGGTTTCCGGAGTATCTCCATTCAGATCAGGTGACCAATCAACAAAGAGCCACTGCTTCCGTGTATTTGCATAAATTCCACGAGCGTCGAACTCCGAATCGACATAATTCAGCAACTGCACCATGCGCGCATGTTCGCGTTCTAAAAACTGTTTCGATCCAGTGTGGCGATAATAATCGGCTACTTCAGTGAACCAGAATGAGCTGTACCCCGGAATACCATTAACGTGCTGATTGACCGGAGCAGGACCTATCAATCTGTCCAGGGTATCTTCCATAAGCGGACGGTCGCCAAATACAGCTTCGATGACGCGCCCACTCACGTCGGTATCTCCCATCCAGCGACCGCGGTCGCGCTTGGGCGCATCCCAGATGCCATCCTGCATGCATAGATGAGCCGTGTACGCTCCCGTCTCCCATATGCGATTCAGCATTGGATCGGAGGATTCAAACGATCCTTCATACTTGACGGGGTAATAGATGTCATCTACGCCGATATGCTTAAAGCGAAGATCTTTGCCGCCGCCGATGAACCGTAACTTTGCATAACGAAATGCCGACTTTGGACCGTAAGCAGTTCCATGTGCTGGAACTGTGAGCTGCACCGTGCCAAGGTAAGGGACATGGAGTGCTTCTGGCTCAGATTCGCCCATTTGAATTGTCACGATAGCTGGCGAGTCGCTGTCTGAAACAATCTCAACGCGACCATTGATTTCCTTACCGAAGTCCAGGAAAACAGCAGGTGCTTCTGCATTCGCCACGAGCGGCGCTGGCAATTTAACTTCAAATTCGCTTCCTGTTTCCGTTAGAGCATCCAGGTTCTGGAGTTGTCCCCGGCCTGCATAGTGGGTCAGTATCTTCTGTGCAGAGAGTTTCAGGTGAGCAAGGTACGGTGAGATTCCGTCATAGCCGGGCCAATTGTATAGACCTGCATCGGCGTTCCATTGCAGGAAATCTACAGAACTCTCAATACCGCCGATGCTTTGTACCGGTTTCCATGCAGCATCGTCGAAATTTGTGTTCTGCCATCCATTGGCGACCGCCATCGCACTCTTCCATTGCGCATTGCTCAACAGCAGCGGTGAAGCATCGCTGCGATATTCCCACATTCTCAATGGAAGAATCTTTGCTGCCAGCACCTGGCCGAAGGTTTGCTGCCGCACCAGAGCACTGTTCACAAATGCGTTGACACCTTTCCCTCGAACAGCCTCAATCGCGATGGTATTTTTTCCTGGATGTAGATATTTCTCTACGGGAAAAGCGAAGACGTGCATGCCCAAAGGTGAGGAAAGATCGCTTGTTCTTTCTCCGGCAGACTGGCCGTTCAACCAGACTTTTACGCTGCGGGGACCCGCGAGATAGAGCGTCGCCGCTGCCGGAACAGAGGAAACAGAGAACTGATCGCGAAAATAATGTGGTTCGGTCGCATCCATCATCCCGGGGCGAGCATAAAGAATCTCACTGCCGGGAACCGCTGGATCGGCTGCTGTCCAGATGTATTCTTCGGGTAAGGGCTTGTGAATGCTCGACTCCAGCACGGGCGGGCTTATGTCATACGCGGGATCGAGTGGTTTGGGAGAAAACTGTTTGTTTTGCGCTGTAACGGTCGCTCCCATTGAGAGCGCCAGAATCCCACCTGCAAGCCATGCATTCGATCTTGTCTTCACGCAACCGCCTCATCTGATTCAATTTCGAAGCCGTTGCCCTTATACCCATCCTTGCTGCGGTTTGCAAGATTGCCCTACCAGTCACGGCCAATGTCAGAGACTCGGCCACAGTCGCCTTCAGTCAGGTAGCAGCGCAATAGACCGCAGACGACCGCCATCAAAGCTCCTAAGAGCATCAGCCATATCCCTGTCATGATCTTTCCGCTCAGGTAAGGGTAGATGAAGATCACAACGCCGGCATACATCAGAACCGTCAATATCTTTCGTAATGATTTTTTCGACATGTCCCTAACCGTCCTTCCTCGGCAGAAGTGAAAATTTGCTTTACACTACCGTTTCTTCACTGCATGGCACTCTACTCTGGGTTGGCCATTGGTAGCTTCAGCGCTCAAGCTTACGCCGCGGCTGCCTGCATCCCACCAGATGTACTGCCCCGCTGCATAGCGTGCCCCTGACCCTGAAATGACGTTGACAAAGATCATTCGTTTGCCATGAATGGGGACCAGTGCAAGATGGTTATCACCCGCGTTGAGGTATTCCACCGTAAAGTCGTGCGATGGCAGGCCCAGCGCAACGCCTTCTGCGCCACACGAAAATGTAGCCTGAATGCGCTGAACTTTGATGCCAGGCAAGGGAAGAGTCAGATTTTCTGCCAGAACCAAAGTGCCAGCACAGAGCAAAATTCCTGCAGCTATCGCTTTGCCGAGCATGGTGGACCTCCTGCGCGCTCCATCCTATGCCGAAATGGCATGATTTGTCAGCAGTTATCTGCGGGCGGGGAGGGGCTATCGCAGGCTTACCAAAAGGGTGCATACTACGTCTTATAGTATGTCGGGCTGCGCTCTCATTTCGGCGAGAAACGGCTCATACGGAGAGTCCCATGCATTCCGCCTCCCGGTTTGCTTTTATCGCAATTCTTGCCTTCACAACGGCGGCTTTCGCTCAAAAACCGGGCAATGTGCCGGTTGTAAGCCCCGTTCCTGGAAAGCCTACTGCTACGCCTGAGCAGAGCAAGGCGGCTGCTGCCGTTGCTGCCAGCAAAACGGACTCCATTCCGTCTCCCGGTGAAGATCTCGACAAGCACATCAAACCCGGCAGCGAGGACGACATTAATGCGATCGGCACCCGAGATATTGGTGGCCGTGGCATGGGCAACTGGTACTCCACCGATTGGGAGATTCGCAACGGCAAGCAGTATTCCATGGAGATCGAAAAGTCAGCCCACATGGTTACCGATCCCGTCGTCAATGAGTACGTCAATCGCATTGGGCAGAATATCGTCAAGAACTCCGATTGCAAGGTCCCGTTCACCATCAAGGTCATCGACTCCGACGAGATCAACGCCATGGCGCTGCCTGGTGGATTTTTCTATGTGAACAGTGGCCTTATTCTTGCCGCCGATGAAGAGGCTGAGCTTGCCGGTGTTATGGCGCATGAAGTCGCACACGTCTGTGCCCACCACGCCGCACGCCAGATGACCCGAATGAACTACATGCAGATCGGCTCGGTTCCGCTCATCATCTTTACCCAGGGATCGTGGACCGGTTATGGCATCTACGAAGCCTCGCAACTTGCGATTCCAGTTACCTTCCTTCAGTTCTCTCGTAATTTTGAGGCCGAGGCTGACTGGCTTGGTCTCCAGTACATGTACAAGGCTGGCTATGACCCGCAGGCGTTCATTCAATTCTTTGAGAAGCTTGACGCACTCGAGAAGCATAAGCCCGGTACACTGGCTAAGGTCTTTTCCGACCATCCCCAGACGCCAGACCGTATCGAGCGATCCGAAGAAGAGATTGCCACAATCATGCCGCCTCGGCCCGATTACATCGTCACTACCAGCGAGTTCGATGATGTAAAGGCACGTCTTGCGCGCATTGAAAACAAGCGCAAGCTCAACGACAAAAATAAAGGGAACAAGCCCACTTTGCGTCGTGTGGGTGGCAGCAATAATCCGAATAGCCCAGATAACCCAGACTCGACAGGCGATGATCGTCCAACTCTGAGTCGCCGCGATTAAGTGACTTTACGAGGATATGCTACGGAAAGCAGTAAGTCTTACCATCTTCTATGCGTACTCTCGCCAGTCCTTCTGTCCGCGCCGCGCTCATCCGTCGGCTTGAAAGGCTGACACCCACAACTGCTCCACTCTGGGGATCAATGTCAGCAACGCAGATGCTCCAGCATCTGGCGCTCGCCTTTCAAACTTCATTGACCAGCAAGCCAGAGCCGTCTGCCAGTCGCTTCGACAATCCTGTTTGTCGTTTTGTGGCACTGCGCCTTCCTGTGCGATGGCCTAAAGGGATTGCTGCACCAGCTTTACTGGATTTCAGCATCAATCCTCCGCCTCTAGTCGATTTCACGCACGCATATGACGATCTCGTTTGCACCATGCATCACTTTGGCCAGGCTCCTTCCTCGGCTTTTATCTTCCCTCATCCGGTCTTCGGAAAACTGAGCCACGCTCAATGGATGCGTTGGGGTTATCGGCACACCGATCACCATCTGCGCCAGTTTGGTTGCTAAGGCTTGGCCACGCAGATTACCGGCAAACCTCGTAAAATAAGCTTATGACCACTAAAAAGACCACGGGTTACACCGAGGACCATGCCAAGTCTGGTCTCGATGCTAAATTTCCCGATATTGAAACCTGGCCCAATCAGTTTCCTGCGTACGAGATCCTTGTAGACGATCCAGAATTTACCAGTGTCTGCCCGAAAACTGGACTGCCCGATTTTGGCCGTATCACTATTCGCTACATGCCCCGCAAGAGCTGCCTCGAACTCAAGTCGCTGAAGGAATATCTCTTTACTTATCGGAATCTTGGTATCTTTCAGGAGAACATCGTCAATCAGGTGCTGGACGATGTCGTGAAGGCTTGCAACCCGGTCTGGGCCAAGGTTGTCGGCGACTTCCGTCCTCGCGGAGGCATCTTGACCGTAGTCGAAGCCTTTTACCCTCGTCCTAAAAACTCGAAGGGCCCTGCTAACTAATCTCTGTAGAGCTCAGACTCAAATCGCCGCCTCCATATGATTCTCGGAGGCGGCTTCTATTTGCTCAAGCGAGCGGATGCGCTGGTATGGTTGGAGTATCGTTTGTGAGACGCGATGGTGACCGCCAGGCGTCTGGACTGTTTTGAGCTTGCCGTTAAGAATCCACTGCTTGATGGTGGGGTAGCTGATGCCCAGCATATTTGCGGCTTCGCGTGGCGTGAACAATGGAGTCGAATCTGGCATGGGGCATTGTAGCTTTGACCAGAATAACCAGACAAATACCCCAAAGTAGCTGCTATTCTTCCGAAGATGGAATTCGCCGGCAAACGTATTCAATCTGCCGCGTCGGTCGCCGGAGCAACCACGGCGCTTGTCCTGCTGACTGCGCTTAACTTCGTCAACTATATCGACCGTTACATCCTGCCCGCTGTGCAGGAGCAGATCAAAAGTGAGTTCCACACCACGGACGCTCAGATCGGTTCGCTCACCCTCTGGTTCATGTTGGCTTATATGTTTACCTCGCCGCTCACGGGCTGGCTTGGCGATCGTTTTCCGCGTAAACCAATGATTGTGATCGCCGCTCTCTTCTGGAGCGGTATCAATTACTTCACTGCGACCGTTCACTCGTACGACTCACTCATGGTTCGCCATGCTGCGCTTGGTATCGGAGAAGCCAGTTTCGGCATCTTTGCACCGGCCATCCTCGCCGACTTCTACCCCGAAAACCAACGCAACCGCGTCCTCACCATCTTCAATGTGGCCATTCCGGTTGGCGCAGCGCTCGGTTTTCTGGCTGGCGGCGTTATCGGCGAAAGTCATGGATGGCGCATGTCCTTCATCGCTTCCGCTGTTCCTGGCACTATTATCGCGGTGCTCATTGCCTTTTTTATGAAGGAGCCCAAACGTGGCGCAAGCCAGCAGGACAAGGCCAGACTTGAGAAAGATACCGTTCTCACTTTGCTGAAGAACAAGGCTTATCTCGCCTCTATCCTCGGGTATGCCGCCGTTACCTTTTCTCTTGGCGGTATCTCCTGGTGGATGCCTTCGTTCCTCCAGCGAGTAGACGGACGCAGCGAATCCTCCGCTGCCTACGTAATGGGAGCGATCACCGTAGTTACGGGACTGCTGGGCACAATCGTGGGTGGCACCATTGCACAGAAGTGGTCTCATACAAACTCAAAGGCACTTTATTTTGTCCCTGCGTGGAGTGCACTCCTGGCCGTTCCTCCCGCGTTGCTCTGTTTCTTTGGCCCTAAGGCATTCACACTGCCCAGTCTTGCCGCCGCAGTATTTCTTATTTTCCTGGGTACAGGCCCCGTCAACGCCGCGACCCTCAACGCAGTCCGTCCAGAGATTCGTGCCACGGCTATGGCCGGCCAGTTGTTCATCATTCATGCACTTGGCGATGCGATTTCGCCGCGTGTAATTGGAAGCATCAGTGATCGCAGCAATCTCAACACCGGCCTGGGAGCAACGCTGATTACGCTATTGCTGGCAGCCATCATCTTTTTTATCGGGTCAAGATATGCTCCCGACCTGCACTCGTCGGAACTTCAGACAGCAGCATGAGCTTCATCCACATCTTTTCATGGCTGCCGTGGTTGATTGCTGCTGCATGGTTATGGAAGGCTATCGAAGCCGCTCGCGGAATACCGAACATCCCTGAAATTGCCGGGAGTAATGTTCAACCAGCGGGAGCGCCTTCGCTTACCGTCATTGTTCCTGCGCGAAATGAAGAAGCCAATGTGGCCGATTGCCTTCACTCGCTCTTAGGGCAGGACTATTCCAACTTTCAGATTATTGCCGTGAATGATCGCTCCACAGATAAGACCGGAGCGATTATGGACAAATTGGGCGCTGAGTATCCGGAGAAGCTGCGCATCTTGCATATTGATGCCTTGCCGTCAGGCTGGTTAGGCAAGACTCACGCAATGGCAGTTGCGGCTCAGGATGCTGCGACAGACTATCTTTTGTTTACCGATGCCGACGTCCTGTTCCAACCCGATGCTCTGCGGCGATCTCTCGCATGTGCAGTTGCTTCCGAAGCCGACCACTTTGTAACTTTGCCCACTCCAGTCATCAAAAGCCATGGAGAAGGGATGTTGCTCGGCTTTTTGCAGACAATCGGACTTTGGATAACACGGCCCTGGCGAGTCAGCGATCCTGATGCCACCTGGGACTTTGTGGGTATTGGTGCCTTCTGCCTGATGCGCAGCGCTGCATACAAAAGGATTGGGGGATTTGAATATCTTCGGTTCGAGATTCTTGAAGATTTAAACCTCGCGCAACGCATCAAAAGAAAGGGTCTTCGGCAGGTAGCAGCACTCTCTCCAAGTATGGTCCGGGTACATTGGGCGTCGGGCGCAATGGGTGTCGTGCGTGTGATGACGAAAAATCTATTCGCTCTATTTCAATTCCGCATCTGGCTCTTACTTCCTGCCTGCGTTGGAATAGCAGCGCTCTTTCTTCTGCCAGTAGTATTTCTGTTCTGGTCAGCGACGATCCTTCCCGGTGTATTGGCAATGGCATCGATTGTGTGGCTTTACCGGCTTGCAGGCAAACTCAGCGGCATTTCAAGCTGGTACGCTGCGCTGTTTCCCGTCAGCGCATTGCTGTTCATCTACAGCCTTTTGCGCTCCATGTTCATTACGCTCAAGCAAGGAGGTGTGAATTGGCGAGGAACGTTCTATCCTTTATCCGACCTACGAAAAAATAACGCGTCTGGATCATAGACACACCGATAGTTCTTTACAAAAGCTATCGGCTTCCCACCAGTTCATGCCCATACCGTTTCTCGACATACTCATCCAGGATCACCTGAAACTCTTCGACAATCCTGTCTCCCTTAAGAGTGGTAAAGAGTTTTCCATCGACGTACACGGGAGCCTTCGGCTCTTCAAATGTTCCCGGAAGCGAAATGCCAATATTGGCGTGTTTGCTTTCTCCGGGGCCATTCACAATGCAACCCATAACGGCGAGCTTCAATTCCTCGACACCGGGGTACTGCTTTTTCCATTCGGGCATCTGTGAGACAAGGTATCCCTGAATGCGCTCCGCTAGCTCTTGAAAATAAGTAGAAGTCGTTCGTCCGCAGCCGGGGCAGCTGGTCACCTGCGGCATAAAGCTGCGAATTCCAAGCGACTGCAAAATCTGTTGGCCGCACCGGACCTCTTCAGAGCGGTCGCCTCCTGGAGTAGGGGTCAGGCTGACCCGGATCGTATCGCCAATGCCAGACAGCAGCAGAGGAGAAAGGCCAGCGGTCGAAGCGACAATGCCTTTCATGCCCATACCAGCCTCAGTCAGCCCAAGGTGCAGAGCATAGTCGCAGCGGCTCGCCAGTTCTGTGTAGACATCAATGAGATCGCGCACACCGGAAACTTTAGCGCTCAAAACAATCTGGTCACGACGTAGGCCGTACCGCTCTGCGGCAGCTGCATTGTCGAGAGCCGAGACAACCATGGCCTCCATCATGACATCACGTGCGGGCAGGGGATTGGCAAGCTTCGAATTGTCATCCATCATCTTGGTCAGCAAAGCCTGATCAAGCGATCCCCAGTTGACGCCAATGCGGACAGGCTTCTGATGTTCGACTGCCACTTCGACCATGGTGCGGAAGTTTTCATCATCTTTACGCCCGATGGAGCAATTGCCGGGATTGATTCTGTATTTAGCAAGAGCGCGGGCCGTCTCAGGATATTTCTTGAGAAGGAGATGCCCGTTGTAGTGAAAATCGCCGATGATCGGTGTCGTCCACCCCTTCTTTGCAATGCCTTCAATAATGTAAGGAACGGCCTTTGCAGCGTCGTCGTTATTCACGGTGACGCGCACCATCTCAGAGCCGGCACGGGCAAGCGCTGCTATCTGCTGAACTGTGCTCTCAACATCTGCCGTATCGGTGTTCGTCATGGATTGCACTACAACTGGTGCGTCCGAACCTACACGAACCCCGCCGATATTTACCGTTACCGCTCTCCGACGCTGTATTTCAGGCATAAAGTCTCCACCCTTAAGTTTACAGCAGAAGGTGATAGGCTGGTCTCCTTTGGGAGGCAGAATGGTTCGATCAATTGCGTTTACGGCAGTTTTGCTATGGGCTGTCTTGAGCTTTACCGTAAAGGGAACCGCACAGCAGGCAACCTTGATTCTGGTGCACGGCAAAGTATGGACTGAGAACCCACATCAGCCTGAAGCTGAAGCAGTGGCAATGGACGGGGAACGCATTCTTGCGGTCGGAACTTCATCCGAGATGCTGAAGCTTGCTGGAAAAGGCACCCAAGTAATTGATATTCATGGCCGCCGCGTACTACCTGGCTTTAACGATGCCCACGTCCATTTCATGGACGGCTCCTTCAGCCTCCGTGCTGTCAATGCAATTCATACAAAAACACCGGAAGAGTTTCGCGACATGCTCGGCAGGTTCGCCCGCACTCTTCCCAAAGGCGAATGGATCGCTGATGGTGCCTGGGACCACGAGAACTGGCCCGGCGGCCATCTGCCAACCCATCAGCTAATCGATCCGGTAACGCCTGATAATCCAGTGGCAATTCCTCGGCTGGATGGGCATATGCTGCTGGCGAATGCAAAAGCTATGGAGATTGCCGGTATCACTAAGAACACACCCGACGTTCCGGGAGGCGTGATTGTGCGCGATGCAGAGGGCAATCCTACGGGCATCTTTAAGGATGCAGCGGAAAATCTGATTGCCAGTCATATTCCCGCACCGTCACCGGAGCGAATGCGAAGTGCTCTCGACGAGGGTTTACGCTATGCGGCCGAACACGGCGTGACCAGCGTGCAGGAGATGGCAAATGACGCGCGCGAGACACTGCCCGGCAATCTGCGCACCTACGAGGAGGCCCAGCGCGAAGGTAAACTAACGGTGCGCATTGCACAGTTCCCAGGGTTATATACATGGAAGAACCAGGCAAATCTCGGCATTCAGGCTGGATTCGGTAGTCCGTCATTACGTCTTGGTGGTTTGAAGGCGTTCGCCGATGGCTCGCTTGGCTCAACAACAGCATGGCTCTTCGCACCTTATAAGGACGCGCCCAACACAAGCGGAATTGCCAGCGACACGTTGCTGCATCCCGAAGAGATGTACGCAAACATGAAAGCCGCGGATGCGGCACATCTTCAGATTGCGATCCATGCAATTGGAGACCGGGCAAATCACACAATCCTTGATATGTATGAGCGTCTGGAAAAGGAAAACCCTACCTGGGACCGTAGAGTTCGCATTGAGCATGCCCAACACCTCATTCCTTCTGATATTCCACGCTTCGCTAAATTACACGTCATTGCCTCAATGCAGCCATATCACGCAATTGACGATGGGCGCTGGGCAGAGAAGAGGCTTGGGCCTGAACGGTTAAAAACCAGCTATGCATGGCGATCTCTGCTGGATTCGGGAGCGACGCTGGCCTTTGGTTCCGATTGGCCCGTTGCGCCGATGGACCCGCTGATGGGTATCTATGCTGCTGCAACGCGGCGAACACTCGATGGCAAAAACCCTAATGGATGGATACCCGCGCAGAAGATTACAGTGGCCGAAGCCATCCACGCCTACACCATTGGGTCGGCGTACGCGGAATATCAGGAGAAGGTGAAGGGAAGCATTGAGTCCGGCAAATTGGCCGACCTAATCGTCTTGAGTGACGATATCCTTCATGAAAATCCTGTGCTGATCGAGAAGACAAGGGTCATGATGACAATCTTTGGCGGCAAAGTCATTTATGATCGTGAGAGAAGCAAAGAATGACCTTCCCTCTCTTCTTCAGGCCCGGTAGCTCAGTTGCATAGAGCAGCGCACTCCTAACGCGAAGGTCGCAGGTTGGACTCCTGCCCGGGTCACCATTATCGAAAAGCTTATCCTGACTAGCTGAATATTTTTCCTTGGTTGTCATTCCTGAAGGGAATCGGCGTTTCAATTTCGAATCACCAAACTATATCTGAGCGGCAACTGCGCTAAATATTTTGGAGTTATAGAAAGTAAGTAGAGCCTAGGCCTTTCCTAAGCCATAACACTTATTCACCTCTTTCAATGCATGGCAAATAGCTGTATTTATATTCAATAATTCAGGCATGAACATTCATGTTGACAAGTGTAGATGTCACTGCAAATCATCGTAGATGGTGACCACAATGAATGTGGGGATAAGTCCAGTATTGAATGATGCGTCCTTCTCTCCCTTTGATCCGAGCGTACCTGTCCAGCGATCCACCTTCCTGATGTGCAAGCCAACGCTGTATGAAGTAAGTTATGTCATCAATCCATGGATGGCCGGCAATATTCACACTTCCTCTCGATCGAAAGCTAAAGAGCAGTGGAAAGATCTTTACAGCAACATTAGCCAGATTGCAGAAGTATCCCTGATAGACCCAAAGCCCGGATTGCCTGACATGGTTTTTACTGCTAACGCCGGTCTTGAACGAAATGGAGTTACCGTTTTGAGCAACTTCTTCCACAAGGAAAGACAAGGTGAGGAGCAGTACTTTCGACAGTGGTTTCAAAACAGAGGTTACGATGTCGTCACTCTTCCTCGTGAGATTTCATTTGAGGGTGAAGGAGATGCATTATTCAGCGAAGATGGTACAACGCTTTGGGCTGGTTACGGACAGCGCACAATGAAGTCGAGTCATCGTTATCTAAGTAACACATGGAATGTCGAGGTTGTTTCTTTATACCTTCAGGATTCCCGCTTTTATCACCTTGATACATGTTTCGCACCACTGACAGGTGGCTTCGTCATGTACTATCCACCAGCATTCGATAGTCCTTCATTGAGAAAAATTGAAGATCGCTTTGCAAAAGAAAAACGCATTCTGGTTGATGAACCTGATGCAATGCAATTCGCCTGCAATGTGATCAATGTTGGAAATGCCGTAGTTCTCAATGAGATCAGCAAGAACCTGAGCAGCCAGCTAGCGGAGCGTGCGTTTTATGTGGTTCAGGTCCCACTTGGTGAATTTATTAAGGCAGGAGGAGCAGCAAAGTGTCTGGTGATGAAGCTGAGTAAGTCGATTCCAGATTAAGCGGCCCCTTTGATTCCAACGCTTCGGCGTGCAGTCAGAGTTATTCGCTGTTTTGTTTTGCCCATATCTTTCCAGGGATCGGATTTCAGCCGCCGCTTCCATTGCTCAAACTCGGTAACACGAAATACCGGCCGTTCATTCAGTTTTAACTCCGTCCATTTCAGTGGCATTGAGACCGGTGCGCCCGCTCGGGCTCGTGGTGAAAACGCAGCCACTGAAGTAGCTCCGCGCTCGTTGCGCAGGTAATCCAGATATATCTTTCCCTTTCGTGCCGATTTCGTCATCTTGGTCAGATAGAGATCGGGAGTATCGCGCTCCATGGCATTTACAAACCCGTGCGCAAATTCTTTCAATGCAGGCCAGTCCAAATCTGGCGTAATCGGAGCAACAACATGCAACCCTTTGCCTCCCGTTGTTTTCAAAAAACTCTCCAGCCCCATAGCTTTCAACCGGGAACGCACTTCAGAGGCCGCATTGGTCAGTTGCTTCCAGGGAAGAGCTTCGTCCGGATCAAGGTCAAAGATTAGCCGGTCCGGATGCTCCAGGTCATCATTTCGCGAGCCCCATGGATGAATCTCCAAGACGCCCATCTGTGCTAATCCGGTCAGTGCCTCCGCAGTTGAAAGAGTGATATATGGCTCGACGGCTCCCTTTTTATCTGCGATGTCGATACTGCCAATCCCCGGCGGCAACATGGCATTGACGTGCTTCTGAAAGAAACACGGTTTGTCTGATCCTTCCGGGCATCGAACCAGACTCAGAGGCCTATCTGCAATCTGAAGTAGCATCTCTTCGGAAACCGCCCAGTAGTAGTCCGCAAGCATCTGCTTGGTCAGCCCCGACTCGTTATCAAGTACCTTATCCGGGTGGGTTATCCGGATTGGCGCATGGTGTTCAGAGTTTGTAACTTTGGAGGTTACGCGGTTTCTCATAGGATGAGCTGCCTCCGATGCCTTAGATAAGCTCCACTCTGGAAGTTCCTCTTTAGCCCTCTTCGGTCGCGTAGTGGCGACATCTTCGCGTACAACTTCATCGGCACTCTTATCTTCACGAATGCCAAGGAACGCCGCTTGGCGCACAAAATTGTCCGCGGTCCAGGTCGCAAATCTCACCTGGACCACAAGCTCCGGCTTCACCCACTTGACGCCACGCTTTGCCTCTGTCGGCAACTTTGCAAAAGGAATTGCGCTCTGCTCCAGGTTTTCCAGCCTGTTTCGAACTATCTTGTGCGTCTTCTGGTTAAATCCTGTGCCTGTACGTCCCGCATAAATAAGCTTGCCATCGCGATAATAGCCAAGCAGCAGAGCGCCTACCCCGCGTATCCCGTTTGACGGCAATGTGTATCCGCCGACGACAAATTCCTGTTCGTGCAGGCACTTCATCTTCAGCCAGTCGCCGCTACGACCCGGAGTGTAAGGTTGTGAAGCTCTCTTGGAAACTATTCCTTCTGCGTGTAGTTCACATGCTTTCTCGAATAACTCTTTACCATTCGTCTCCAAATGCTCGCTCATTCGCAGGCGTTCGCCTCCGATGTCATCCAGCACATCTTCCAGAATCTGCTTGCGCTGTTTAAGCGGGAGTATTCTTGGATTTCGCCCGTTCATATGCAAAACATCGAAGCAGAAGTAGGTGAGCATGTTTTTCGCTCCCTCCTGCATGGAAGCCTGCAGATCGGCAAAATTTGTCGTCCCGTTCTCCGCCAACACAACGACTTCACCATCCAGCGTCACTTTATCGACTGCAAGCTTTGCAACTTCGTTGGCTACTGTACGAACTCTGCTAGTCCAATCCAGTCCCTTTCGCGTTAGCATCTGCACGCCAGAACCATCTTTTCTTGCCTGCATCCTGTAACCATCAAGTTTTAATTCGTGTAGCCACCCCTCGCCTGAAGGTGGCATCAGCGATTGGAGTGCCAGTTGCGGCTGGACAAATTCAGGCTGCTTTTCTTTCGGCAGATCGTGCAGCACCTTCTCAAAAGCCTGCGTCGTCATGACTCCTTTCTTCGTCGCCGTAACCGGCCTTTCCTCGTTCGCTGCTTGCCGATACCAGGCCTTTCCTTTCGCTGTATTCTTCGAGTTCCACACATGATCTTCATTATGGGCAATCTGCTCCATCGTTCGCCCAGTCACCACGCTGTCGGGTTCTTCCTCTGTAACAGGAGGGTCATCCTTCCCGCGTTCAAAGTCGTCGTGTTCTTTAATCAAAAGCCAGTTTGGTTTGCGTTCGTTTGCCGCTTTTCCACCCATGCGGACCAGCGTCCATTTGCCCTTCATCTTGGTGCCATGCATCAGGAATTTCAGGCTTCCATCACGCAATCCTTTATCTACATCTTCATGGCCTGCCTGTGGTTCCCATGTCCCTTGGTCCCACAGCATTACCGTGCCGCCGCCATATTGACCGGCAGGAATGATCCCTTCAAAGCCGCCGTATTCAATAGGGTGGTCTTCAACCTGAATCGCCAGTCTCTTATCGCCCGGAAAGTAGCTTGGGCCTTTTGCAATGGCCCAGCTCTTCAAGACTCCATTCCAGCCCAGACGAAAGTCATAATGCAGATGCGAAGCCGCATGTTTCTGAATGCAGAAGGGAAGTTCCGTAGCTTTGGTTTTTTTCTTCGCTCTTCCCTTTGGTTCGGAAGTAATGCGAAAATTCCGCATTGACCGATATCGTTCCAACTGCTCGTCCACAGCGTTTGCAGCGCGATCTGCTGCAGAAACTTTTTTTTCCGCTACACGCTTTACTGGTGTTCTTGCGACCTTCTTCTTTGGCTTTTTCCCCGATGCCATAACACTCTCCAAAAATCAGCCTGATCTATGCAGACTTCCGTCGTCCGCTGCTCTTCGGAGATTTCACTAATGTCAGCCCTTTTCGTTGTGCGCTCTTGGCTGAGGCGACAGGCTTCTTCTTGCCCTCGACGCCGGTACTGCTTACGCTCTTGCGCAGTGCGTCCATCAAATTGACAACATTGCCCCGTTTAGGCGCATGTGCCTCTTCTTTAGGTATCGGCAGATGATTCACCTTGGCTTCGACCAGCTCTTTAAGAGCTACTTCATATTCGTCCCTGAATTTATTCGGATTGAACTTCGCTGACTTCTTCTTAATCAGGCTTTCGGCCAGTTCAAGCGAGTCTGCATTCACCGAAACCTTCTTAATGTCCTGGAAATATTCCTTGGGGTCGCGCAGCTCCTCCTGATAACGCATGGTGTATGCCATCATTCCGCCAAGTTCGTCATCATCGTCTGCCGTAATCGCCAGAACATGCTCGCGGCCACCGAAGGCAATCTTTCCTAATGCAGCCTTCTTCGTCTTCTGCAATGCCTTGCGGACGACGGCAAATGCCTCTGCCTGAGAATCATTCTCCGGAACTACAAAATAGGGTTTCTCCAAATACTCAGGTTCAAGCTCGTTTAATCCAACAAACTGGCTTATCTCGATAGTGTGCTTGGAAGGAACGCGCAGGTGTTCAATCTCGCTTGGCTCAATCGCGACATACTGTCCCTTGCGATACTCATAGCCTTTGACGATCTCGTCTTTCTCCACGGGAGCAGCCGCTTCGTCAGGAGCTTCATCCACAGCCGATGACAGCACCTTCTGGTGCCGTATCCGTTCGCCAGTTTTACGGCTTATCTGATGAAAACGAATCTCCCCTTTGGCTTCTGTAGCGACAAAGAGTTTTACTCCGAACGTAACCAGCGAAATCTGAATCTGCCCAGACCAATATGGACGTGCCACCGGCGCCTCGAAAAACGGAAATATCCGTATCTATTACGATTCTTTGCGCCGCATCCAAGATGCCTCTCTTATCAATCAGGTAGCCAATGTCCTTCCTGCCCAAACCGCATCGTGACTCGTCCGGCAGTCGAAAACTGTGCATCCACGGCCGATCCTGCCGATGCCGGGGTATTCCCAGTCCAGCTTCCAGTCGTGATCCAGGCTCCCCGCTTCAGTCCGCCGGTTCGTTCTGCGCCCTCATTCGCGAGGAAGGGAAGCAGCCGCAGCAGATCGCCTGCCGTATTCGATCCCGTGCGTTCAACCCGCACTGCTCCATCGATCGCCAGTGTCACGTGTTCCTGAGTAAAATCGATGCTCTTCCAGTCAGCGCAGGGCGGCCCGTAGATAAATCCACCATGCATTTGAAGATCGGCAATCATTGAGAGGCGTGTTGCTTGCGTTGGATCGACAAATGCAGTCTCCAGAACTTCAATTGCCGGATGACAGCTTTCAATTGCACGAAGCACTTCCTCTCTCGAGTAGGCTGTCTTCTTTTTCGGCAGATCTTCCCCTAGTCGAAATGCAATCTCAGCTTCAATCCCGCGGTAGCGATGCATTCTTCCCCGCAGCTCGCTTCCATTGCCGGAAATCCACGCCAACGGCATTGGCGCGAAGAGAGGGGTAGCGTCTGCAGAGGGTGCGCCGACCTTCCAGCCGCCAATCGCTTCATAGGCCAGCGACATCCGATCTTGAACGAAGTACGCCTCTTCCAGCGTCTCTGGCCGCAAATCCAATGGGAGATCGGTAATCGGTTGGTTCATTCTCCGAGCGTTCAGCAGCAGGTCCGCTGCATCTATCATCTGGCGTTGTTGAGCACCGTTTATCATGCAGACCAGTTTGCACCACTTCAGCCGTCGCTGTCTCGCCCTATATATTTCGCATTGTTCTGAAAACTCTTTTTAACAGAACTACATCTAACCTTTCCCTTTAGCCGTAATCTAAACAGTAGTATCTTGCGCGCTGTCATTCTATGCCCGCAAGGAAGGGAATAAGGTCCCATGCTTCTTCGCAGGTCCAATCGTCTTGGTTCCACCATACCTTCCTCCGAGATCACCCCGAAGGAAGCATTCGAAAAGCATCAGCAAAGCCGTCGCCGTTTTCTTGCTGGCGCAGCGATTGCTGGTATAGGCGGTGTTGCTGCTGTTCGTATGTCAGGTCTCTTTCATCCAGATCAGGAAGTACACGCTGCCGGCCTGCAAACCGTTCCCAGCAAATACACCGTTCCCGACGCTCAGACGCCCTTCAATAAAGCCACCAATTACAACAATTTTTACGAGTTCGGCACCGGAAAATCAGACCCCGCTCACAATGCCCATACGCTCATTACTCGTCCCTGGACAGTAAAGATTGATGGTCTGGTCAAGAAGCCGCAAGTGCTCGATATTGATTCGATCATGCGATATCGCCCAATCGAAAATAGGGTCTATCGTCATCGTTGCGTGGAAGCATGGTCCATGGTGATTCCCTGGGATGGATATTCACTTTCAGAGCTCATCAACTTCTGTCAGCCTCTGCCCAGTGCAAAATATGTCGAATTCACAACGCTTCTCGATCGCAAATCAATGCCGGACGTCCCCGGCGGTTTCAGTTGGCCATATACCGAAGGTCTGCGCATGGATGAAGCAATGAACCCATTGGCGTTGCTCACTTTCGGCTGCTACGGCCAGACGCTACCGAATCAAAACGGAGCACCCATTCGCGTAATTCTGCCGTGGAAGTACGGCTTCAAGAGCTGCAAATCCATCGTAAAGATCAGTTTCAAGGCCAAGCAGCCGCGCACGCTGTGGAACGATATGGCGCCAAACGAATACGGCTTCTACTCCAATGTCAATCCCAAGGTCGATCATCCCCGATGGAGCCAAGCCCACGAACGCCGCATCGACTCCCGTGCCTTTCCACGCACCATCCCAACGCTGATGTTCAACGGTTATGGCGATCAGGTCGCCAGCCTCTATGCCGGCATGGACCTCAAGAAATACTATTGATCAGTTTTCTGACTTGCTTTTCTTTTAGTGCCCCTATGTCGAAACGAACCATCATCCTTCTGAAATCGCTGCTTCATCTTCTATGCCTGGTTCCATTTCTGTACCTGCTTCATCTTTATCGCAATGGATCGCTGGCACTGAACCCTGACCCGGTCAACTACATCACTCATTTCACCGGCGACTGGACACTCTATCTTCTGCTCGCAACCCTCGCCATTACGCCATTACGCCGTCTTTCACCTCGCATAAGCTTTCTTGTGCGCTTCCGGAGGATGCTCGGCCTCTATGCTTTTTTCTACGCAACCCTTCATCTTGCTACCTATGTCTTCCTCTTCTCTGGTTACGACATAGTTACTGCCTTCGAAAGCGTGCGCGCTGGGCACCCTGGCGAGATCATCACGCAATGGAAAGCAGTCTGGCCCGGTATCGTTGACGATCTTCTGAGGCGACGCTTTATTCAGGTAGGCCTTTTCGCTTGGCTCATCTTGTTTGTACTCGCCGTCACATCGCCTTCTTTTGTTATGCGCGCAATGGGAGGCAAAAACTGGCAGCGAGTCCATCGTCTCATTTACGTTGCTGCCATCGCTGGAGTCATTCACTTCTGGTGGCTTGTCAAAACGGGGGTACGCACTCCGTGGAAAGATACTGCCGTTCTTGCAGTCCTGCTCCTCGCCCGTATCGCCTACTCCATGATGAAACGGCGACGACTCGCCTCTAAAGCAGTGCCAGCAACCAGCAGAGTTTGATCTTGACCATTGTTCTCAGCGCTCCATAGAATCAACAGCACTTACTCCCCCAAAGATTTCTATCTTGCAAGAAGGGAATTCCTATGTCCGCTCCAGCTTCAGTTACTCCCGAACGCATTATGCAATTTGCCTGGGGTTATGTTCCGCCATTGGTTATTGAAGCCGCAATCCGCCACAATATCTTCGATACGCTCGACGGAGGCGCTAAAGATCTTCAGCAGATGCACAAAGAGACCGGAGCATCCGTTCGGGGCCTCTCAGCCATCATGAACGCTCTGGTTGGCCTCGACCTGCTCAAAAAAGACGACAAAGGCTTCTATTCGCTAACACCGGAAAGCGCTGCCTTTCTGGTCAGCACAAAGCCCAGCTTTCAAGGCGGGTTGATTCGTCACACCAGCGAGCATCTGATTCCCAAATGGCTGCACCTCTCCGAGATCGTCGCAACCGGAAAACCCTCTGCTGCCGTCAATGATGAGGCTACCGGCAGTGAATTTTTCCAGAAGCTTGTAATCAACATCTTTCCAATGTCCTACCCAGCGGCTCAGACGCTTGCCGGCCATCTTAATCTGGCTGCGCATCCGGAACCTGTCACCGCTCTCGATCTCGCCGCTGGCTCGGGCGTCTGGGGCATTGCGCTCGCGCAGAGTGCTCCGAGCTTGCATGTCACCGCAGTCGACTGGTCGGGTGTACTCCCTGCAACGCGCAAAACTGCGGAAAAATTCGGCGTAGCCGATCGCTTTTCTTTTGTCGCCGGTGACCTGCTTGAAGCAGATTTCGGAAGTGGTTACACCATCGCTACCCTGGGCCATATCCTTCACAGCGAAGGCGAGAAACGTAGCCGCACATTGCTTGCGAAGACCTTCAAGGCGCTGGCCTCCGGAGGGACCATTGCGATTGCCGAATTTCTTGTTGATGCGGATCGAAGGGGGCCGGTAAATGGCCTGTTCTTTGCCGTCAATATGCTGGTCAATACTGACGAAGGCGGTACCTATTCGTTTGAGGAAATCAGTGACTGGCTCCGAGAAGTTGGCTTTATCAATCCACGCACCCTTCCTTCTCCTGGCCCGTCGCCGCTTATTCTGGCAACCAAACCCTAGCAACCGGTACCCGACGAGCGCATTTGCCCTCAAATGAAAGGGGTCACCTCCACGCGCCACCCTTTGGTTCACGCTTAAGATACTGGCCCCGACCGGTCTTCCCGAGAAACCGTCCATCTTCGACGATAAGCTCTCCACCGGAGAAGACCTGTCGCGCATTGCCTCGTACTTTGTAGCCCACAAACAGCGAGTAGTCGCAACGCATGTTGTGCGTCGCCGCACTGATAATGTGCTCCGCCTTCGGGTTCCAGATCACAATATCGGCATTGCTTCCCGGCGCAATCGTTCCTTTCTTCGGATACATCCCGAAGATTCTCGCTGGCGCCGTAGCTGCAATTTCGACAAACCGGTTTAGTGAAAGCCGTCCAGTGTTGACTCCGTGATGATGAATCAACTGCATCCGGTTCTCAATCCCCGGACCACCATTCGGAATCTTCGTAAAGTCGTCGATGCTCAGCATTTTCTGATCGGCAAAACAGAAAGGGCAGTGGTCGGTTGAGACCACCTGCAGATGGTCATGCTTCAACCCGTCCCAGAGCGTTGCCTGGTTCTTCTTCTCACGCAACGGAGGTGTATAAGAGAACAGCAACAATACGCGACATTCTGTGATCCTTACGGATTCCACCTCGTAAGTGAGTGCAGATCCATAACAAAAATACATCGGATTACACTGTGCTCTGCGCGTCAGCTACTTGAATCCAAAGAATGCCACGATTCCAACTTCCAGCGTGGACTGCGAATGAACGGTTCGATCTCCTTTGGCGAAGAACAGGTGGTCAGAGTTGTCGCGACGATATTCGAGTCTGGCCAGAAGCCCTTCCGGAATCCTGTACTCGCCGGTCACTGTGACCTCATTGAGGTTCTGTGTCTGACCGGTTGTGAAGCCTGACTCGTCCTTGTAGTACTCATAGCGCGAAGCAAATGCTACTTTCTTTGTTGCCTGGTAGCGAACGGCAGTGGCGATACCTTGCCAGTGCGAGAGCGTAGTCGTCTGGTAGAGCGGATTGGCAGAGTCATCGATGGCACTTGCGTTGCGGTTCTGGCCGTAGTCGTAGTTGATGTAAGCGCTGACCTTCGAAGTGGGAGTCAGCAGCAGTGTGGTATCCAGTAGATTACGGTAGCCCTTGTTGGTGTGATTATTTTCCGGCCCAACGTAGTAGTTCATGTTGAGCGTGAATTTAGGCTTTGCATAAGCGCCGGTAAGCCCGATGGTCTTGCCGCTGTTGTTGTCGCTGAAGTTATTCCAGCCATTTACGATCTGCACGCCGCCGGTAAAGTTCTTTGTAATCGGCATCGAGGTCCGCAATCCAACGTGGTAGTAGGGAATCGCCAGCGAAAAAAGCAGCGAGCGCGAGTAGTTCCAGTTACTTTGAGTCTCAATCACCTCTGCGCCGGCAGAGGTGACAAATTCTCCAAAGTCAGCCTCGAAGCCTTTTCCACTTGCGGGTTTCCAGCTAACGTATGCCTGTTCCAGGTGCTTGAAGTCTGGCTCAGTGCTCAGAATCTGATTGAAAGCCTTGCCGAAGCCCAGGTCGAGACGAAAGCCAACGGGTGCAGGATCGCGCGCGATCGTGAGTTTAGCCATGTTCAGGCTGAATGTATTGGCGTCGTAATCAAAATTTCTTAGCTGGTTGCCATTGGAGCTGTTTGGCGGATGGTTTGCGTTGAAGTTGTAATAGCCATCCACAAGGCCGCTGAAATTGATCCCGCCCAAGCTAAAAGCCGACGGTGCAGAAGTAGAAGGAGTGGGAAGCGCGTCCTGCGTCTGAGCCTGTGCTGCAGGTAGAAATGTGCTTACGCCGCAGACCAGGATCGCAAGGACAGCCTTTACAGATGGAATCTTCTTCGTTGATTGAATCATCTATTTCTTCCTTCTCGATTCGTGATGATAGGCCGTAAATAATAGGAAATTCGTATAAAAACCATTAAGAAGTCGTAAGGATGAATCGTGATGTAGCGGTACGTGGGTTCTTTTCCTTGTCGAAGAAAAACTAGGTCAAATGTCTGTACTGAGTAAGTCGGGTATAGCACGCGATTTTCTTCATTTCGCCTAAATCAATACCTTCGATACGGCGTATCAAAAACGTTTATGGAAAAGGCAAAATATGCGTGGTGTCCCGCATAAAAATTAATGCTCTGCATAGAAAAAACTTCTTTTGCGATTGAGCTCTTGCTGCCGAAGTGCAGGCTGTATACGGTACAGCTACCGCAGCAGAAATTCAGGCTTCCTTCACCTCGCAAAGGAGTAATCCGATGTCATACGCAGCGCATCCGGCAGTGAAACTTTCTCTCCCGCAGAAAATTGTTCGATTGGGCGAACGCCTGCATGAGGCGCAGTGGCGGCGTTATGGTGCCACCTTGTTTGCAGGCAAGGTGCTTGGGGTTGTGTCAGTCCTGCTGATCGCAGCCTTTGTTACCGAGCTCTGTTTTACTAACGTTCTGGCAGCGGACGCCTCAATGGTGAAGCCAGCTGATGTCATCAATCCCATTAACACTATGTGGACTCTGATCGCGGCTTTCCTTGTCTTTGGCATGCAGGTCGGCTTCACGATGCTGGAGGCCGGTTTTTGCCGTTCGCGAGAGACTGTAAATGTGCTGATGGAGTGTGTCGTCGATACCTGTCTCTGCGGTCTGCTCTTCTACGCCATCGGCTTTGCGTTCATGTTCAGCCACGGTAACGGATTCATTGGCTATCACTGGTTCTTCCTCAAAGATGCGCCTGCGACATATGAGTCCACTGGTGTCAGCTTTCTGGCCTTCTGGATCTTTCAGTTTGCTTTCGCTGATACCTGCTCCACCATTACTTCAGGAGCCATGATTGGCCGCACTGGCTTTGTTGGCGACCTGCTTTACAGCCTGGCTGTCTCGGGCTTTATCTATCCCATCATCGGGCATTGGGCATGGGGGCCTGATGGCTTTCTTGCCACCATGGGAAGCACTGGCGGCTTTCTCCCTACGCTCGGCCAAAGCTTCCACGACTTCGCCGGCTCGACTGTCGTACACACCATTGGCGGCATGATTGCATTGGCAGGATCAATCATCTTGGGACCGCGTCTGGGGCGCAAATTCAAGCGCGATGGTGGCGGTCCCATGCTGCCTCACGATCTTACGATTGCAGCTTCGGGTGGACTGTTGCTCTGGTTCGGATGGTACGGGTTCAATCCCGGAAGCACGCTTTCCGCAATGGACTTCGAAGGCATCGGAAGAGTCTCCGCAAATACCACGCTAGCCGCGTGCGCCGCTGGCCTCAGCGCAATGACGCTCGCCTACATCATGAGCAGAAAGTGGGACATCAGTTTCACAGTCAACGGATTTCTCGCGGGCCTGGTTGCCATCACATGCCCTTGCTATTGGGTCAGTCCCACCGGTTCCATCCTTCTGGGCGCTATTGCTGGTGTCGTGGTTGTTGCGGGAGTTGAACTGCTGGAATGGCTTCGTATTGACGATCCTATTGGTGCAGTACCGGTTCACGGCCTATGCGGGATATGGGGAACATTGTCGCTCGGTCTCTTCGCTGCCGGGCAGTATGGTGCCAGCGGCCCGCTCGCTCCCGACAACAGTGCTCCGCTCAAAGGGCTTTTCTATGGTGGCGGTCTGACGCTGCTCAAAGCGCAGTTCATCGGCAGCGCAATCGTTACCGTCTCGACCTTTGCTGTCGCAATGCTTGTGATGTGGCTGGTCAATCTTACGGGTACGTTGCGTGTACCTCGCGAGGTCGAGCTATACGGCCTGGACCTGCATGAGCATGGCATCTCAGCTTATCCGGAGTACGTTATTAGCTCGCTTGGAGCTCCTACAGGTGCGGTGACGGAGCATGTGTAGTGCTGTGGGGAGTGGCCGAAGAGGGGGCCGCTCCCGCTTTTTTAGAAAGGTTTTGAATCAGGTCTAACTTAGAATTTCCAACCGGCAAGTGGATGAGAGGCAAAGATGACAAAGATAGAAGCGATCGTAAGACCGAATCGATTTGACGCAATCAAGGAAGCACTCTCCAGCCTGGGAGTCGAAGGCATGACTGTAGGCGAGGTTCGCGGACATGGAAGGCAGAAGGGACACACTGAGACTTATCGCGGACGCGAATATGAGGTTGGCTTGATCCCCAAGCTTCGAGTAGAAATCGTGGTTCCGGATGAGCGCGTAGAAGAGATCGTCGAAACCATCATTCAACATGGTGCGACCGGTGAGATCGGCGATGGAAAGATATTTCTTTACAAAGCAGAGGACGCGATTCGGATACGAAATCAGGAGCGGGGTGAACGGGCGCTGTAGGCACTCGTTATGACGGAAGGCCCGCCGAGCCGGGGCCACCTATATCTCGCGTGGCGATCTCCAAAAAGGCCCGTGCGGCCTTTGTCATGAGCTTGCCCTTGAGATAAACGATCCCCAGATCGCGCGACAGGCGAAGCGATTCGATCCTTACGATCTCCAGATCGCCGCGCTTGACCTCATCCGCGATGTTGGCGCTGGGAAGGAAACCAATCCCAAGGCCCGAGAGGATAAAGCGCTTCATCAGCTCGCCGCTCTCAACCTCCATCACTGCCTTTGGCTGGACATCTTGCATCCTGAAGAGGTTCAGGATCAGTTCCCGTTGGCGACCCTGCTTGGGAAGCAGAAACGGGTGCTTCACAATATCTGGAATACCTGCGCTTTGGACGTCCAGTAGGAGATGTCCTTTGGGCACGGCAAGCACAAGTTCATCGCGATGAACGGTTGCCACGGTAAAGCGCGCATCTTTTACTGGAAGAGAGACGATACCGAAATCGACCTCCCGGTTTACAAGCATCTCCAGTGTCCGCGCTCTTTCTGCGCGAACAATCTTCAGGGCAACCCTCGGGTAGTACTTTTTGAACTCTACGAATACATCCGGAAGGACATAAAGGCTTGTCGATTCTTGCGCGCTGATGCTTACCTCACCGCGCGGCGAGCGGCGCTGCTCGCCGATCATCATGATCATGTGGCGCTGGCATTCGAGTGCATGTTCTGCAAATGGCTCAAACAATCGTCCAGCCGCGGTCAGCGTAACCTTGCCGCCTTTGCGGTCAAAGAGTGCCTCTCCCGTTTCGCGCTCAAGGGAACGAATCTGCGCGGAGACAGCAGGTTGAGTAATCCGCAGCTTCTCCGCTGCTTTCGAGAAGCTCTTCTGGCGCTGAACTTCGATGAAGGTCTTCAGTTGTTCAAAGTCCATAGTTGTTTAAGGTTTGCGATGAGCTACTTGGTTTTACTTTACTGTTACTAGCGTGATCTTCGTCAGATTTCTTACCCAGCGCATGGGCTTTTTATCCGCGCTGGCCACCAGCTTAAGCGCGCCGTCCTCTTCCAGACCACCACCATTCATCTTTGTGGCGATAAGGACGTCGCCTTCGTGCAGAGAACTTTCCACTTCAGCCGCCGAGTAAAGAACGAAGTAATGGTCCGTTCCTTCCGCGCGCAGATAGCTGTGCAGTATCTGTTTTTGCATACCTTTGTCGAGAGGCAATCCATATCGGGCCAGCAGATCACTTAGCTCCACTCCGGTATAGCTCTCATCCTTCTTGGTATGCGCGTTATGGACGGTAATCGTTTTTTGCGGCAACAACTGCAACTCGGCTACGGACAATTTTGTGGTCTTTCCGGAGATTTCAAGGGTAAGACTTGACGAGAGCTCCGCTTTGGCATGGGCGTGCTCTGCCATGGACTGACCGATCAGCGGCCCAGCGCAAAGGGTTGTACCTAGAACAAGAACGGATAGGCAGCTGAATCGTGTCGTCTTCATCTTCCCATCCTATCCCGCAGTTGCGGTGTTTTCATCTCAATTTCCAGTCCAAGTTATACTTAAACCATGTCTAAAGTCCGCTCCGCCACCGCCATAGCCAAGGGAATGAGCATCACCTTCAAGGAGATGTTCCAGCCGACCGAAGTTGAAAACTATCCGGACGGCAAAGGACCCATGCGCGGAGCCAAGTTTCAGGAGCGTTTTCGCGGCAAACATCAGCTTCAGCGTGATGAAAATGGCCTGGAAAAATGCGTTGCCTGTTTCCTCTGTGCCGCTGCCTGCCCCTCAAACTGTATCTATATTGAGGCAGCCGATAACACCGAAGAGAAGCGCATCTCCTCAGCCGAGCGCTATGCCAAGGTCTACAACATCGATTACAACCGCTGCATCTTCTGCGGTTACTGCGTCGAGGCCTGCCCCACCGACGCCATCACTCACGGTCATGGGTTCGAGCTTGCCAGCCTGAATGCAACCACGCTGGTCATGCGCAAAGAAGATCTTCTCGTCCCTGCTCCGCATTTGCCTGACCAGGTGCAGTCGGAGAAGGACGAAGCCGAAGTGCTTGCCTGATGGCGTCAGATTGAATTGAACTGGCCAGCTCTTTCCGAACCATCACGGAGTGAGCGTGCGCCGTGCAGTGAATGAAGGACATCTAATAAGAATGACCAGAGCAAACCGCCATCCTCTCGAAAAGATTCTTGAGAACCGAATTGCCATCATTGATGGAGCAATGGGGACCACCATTCGCACCTATGGCATGAAGGAGGCGGATATTCGTGGAAATCGCTTCAAAGATGCGACGAAAGACCTCCTCAACAATGGTGATCTCTTTTCTCTGACGCAGCCGAAGATGATCTGCGATATTCACCGGCGATTTCTTGAGGCGGGAGCAGACATCATCGAGACCAATACCTTTGGCGCGACCAGCATCACGCAGAGCGAATTCTTTATGGATGATCCGCGCGAACACGGCGGACGCAAGGACCCCGAGTTCTACCAGAAGGTTATCGATGATGCTGCGCTTAATAATCTTGCCTGGGAGATTAATGAGCAGTCGGCACGGCAGTGCAGGGAATGGGCGGATCGCGTTGGAACTGCAACTTCGCGCCAGCGGTTTGTTGCCGGAGCAATTGGTCCATTGACCGTGTCCCTATCGAATTCCCCCGACGCCGACGATGCTGGCTTCCGTGTCGTTACCTTCGATCAGGTAAAGGCTGCTTATAAGCAACAGATACGCGCGCTCATTGCTGGCGGTGTTGATCTGCTTCTCGTCGAGACGATCTTCGACTCACTGAATGCGAAGGCGGCACTGGTTGGCATTCGAGAGGTCTTCGATGAAGACGGTCTTGCGAAGCAGGGGAAGGAACTGCCCGTAATGATCTCCGCTGCGGTAGGACGGGGTGGCGAAACGATGATCTCTGCACAAACAACGGAAGCCTTCTGGAATGCGGTACAGCATGTGAAGCCGCTGTCAGTGGGACTTAACTGTTCTATCGGCCCTGATCTAATGTACCCATTTCTAAGCGATCTTTCCGAAAAGGCCGATGTGGCAATCTCGTGCTATCCAAATGCAGGTCTGCCGAATCCTCTTTCTGAGACGGGATTCGATTTGGAGCCGGACGACATGGCCCGCTATCTTGGCGACTTTGCTCGCGGCGGTCTGGTAAATATCGCCGGCGGCTGTTGCGGCAATACGCCGGAGCACATTGCCGCCATTGCCAAAGCACTTGAAGGGCGGCCTCCGCGACGATGGGGCAAAAGCGAGGCAGCAGCGTGAGCGAAACCGGCACTATCAGCCCAGTTGAGACCAAACCGCTTCGCCTCTCCGGATCACAGCCATTCACGCAGCAGCCAGGCGTGTTCATCATGATTGGCGAGCGGACTAACGTGGCCGGTTCGCCTAAATTTGCAAAGCTCGTCAAGGCAGGCAAGTACGAAGAAGCCGTCAGCATTGCGCGGCAGCAGGTCGAAAACGGCGCGAATGTGCTCGACATCTGCATGGACGAGGGCATGATCGACGGCGTTACTGCGATGACGCGCTTCCTGCAACTGCTTGGAAGCGAGCCAGAGGTCGCCAAGGTCCCATTTATGGTGGACTCCTCCAAGTGGGAGGTCATCGAAGCTGGCCTGAAGTGCATGCAGGGCAAAGGCATTGTGAACTCCATCTCGCTGAAGGAAGGCGAGGAGAAGTTCCGTCAGAATGCCGCTACCGTCCTAAAGTACGGTGCAGCCGCCGTCGTGATGGCGTTTGATGAACAGGGCCAGGCTGCAAGTTATGAAGATAAGATTCGCATCTGTGAGCGCGCCTACCGAATTCTTGTCGATGAAGTTGGCTTTCCTCCGGAAGACATTATCTTCGATCCGAACATCCTGACCGTTGCCACCGGCATGGAGGAGCACAACAACTACGCGGTTGACTTTATCAATGCCACGCGCTGGATCAAAGCCAATCTACCCCACGCCAAAGTCTCCGGTGGTGTCTCGAACATCTCATTCAGCTTTCGCGGCAACAACAAGGTCCGTGAAGCCATGCACGCCGCATTTCTCTACCATGCGATAGCCGCAGGCATGGATATGGGCATCGTGAATGCCGGGATGCTTGAAGTTTATGACGAGATAGAGCCGGAACTTAAAGTAATGGTTGAAGATGTTCTGCTCAATCGCAGGCCCGATGCAACCGAGCGGCTGGTGGACTACGGTGAACAACTGAAAGCCGCAGGTGCAGGCGCGGAGGCCAACGAAAAGAAAGTCGAAGAGTGGCGCAATGGCACCGTCGAAGAGCGCCTCTCTCATGCGCTGGTCAAGGGGATCGACAACTATATCGAGCAGGATACCGAAGAAGCCCGCGCTAAGCTGGGGCGTCCCTTGCTGGTGATTGAAGGTCCATTGATGGATGGTATGAGCGTCGTAGGCGACCTGTTTGGAGCAGGCAAGATGTTTCTGCCTCAGGTTGTCAAATCCGCTCGGGTCATGAAGAAGGCCGTCGCCTACCTGACCCCTTTTATGGAAGCCGAAAAGGCTGCGATGGCTGCCGCCGGTCAGGAGGTCAGGGCACAGGGCAAAGTCCTGCTGGCCACCGTCAAGGGCGATGTTCACGATATTGGCAAAAACATTGTTGGCGTTGTGCTGGCCTGCAATAACTTCGAAGTAATCGATATGGGCGTGATGGTCCCGTCCGAAAAGATCCTCGAACGTGCCAAAGCCGAGAAGGTGGACGTAATCGGCCTGAGTGGTCTGATTACACCATCGCTCGACGAAATGGTTCATGTGGCCCGCGAGATGGAGCGCCAGGGCTTCAAGCTTCCTCTGCTGATTGGCGGAGCAACCACGACACGCACCCATACAGCAGTCAAAATCGCTCCTAATTACAGCGAGCCTGTCATTCATGTGCTCGATGCCAGCCGCGCCGTGCCGGTGACGACCAGCCTGCTTAGCGAAGAAGGCAAGCCAGCGTTTGTTGCGCAGCATCGGGCGGAATATGAAGCCCTGCGCAAGTCCCACGCTGCTCCACGCCAGCAGGTTGTTCCTATCGAGACTGCGCGGGCAAGGCGCACTCCCATTGAGTGGCGCGCCGAGGACATTCCAATGCCGGCATTCACCGGTGTGCGCGTACTCAACGATTTTCCCTTGGCAACGCTACGCGAGTTCATCGACTGGACTCCGATCTTTCACGCCTGGGGGTTGAAGGGTGTCTATCCGCGCATCCTCGATCATGAGACACAAGGCGAACAGGCGCGCCAGATATTCAAGGATGCAAATGCTCTGCTCGATACCATCATCGAGAAGAAGCTGATTACGGCACGTGGTGTGTACGGTTTCTTTCCCGCCAATGCAGTAGGTGATGACGTCGAACTGTACACCGACGATACACGCCAGAATGTGCTCGATAGGCTTCATTTCTTACGCCAGCAGGCAAATCGCGAAGGCAGTGAACCCTGCCGTTCGCTGGTCGACTTTATTGCGCCCAAAGAAACCGGTCTGCCAGACCATGTCGGTGCTTTTGCAGTGACCAGTGGAATCGGCCTGAAAGAACTATGCGATAAGTACCGCGCTGAGAACGATGACTACAACGCAATCATGGCCGAAGCCGTCGGTGATCGTCTGGCCGAAGCCTTCGCCGAATGTCTGCACAAGCGCGTACGCGACGAATGGGGTTACGGCTGCGCAGAGCACCTCAGCAACGAAGAGATCATAGGCGAAAAGTATCGTGGCATTCGGCCTGCTCCCGGATACCCGGCGTGTCCGGACCATACCGAGAAGGGGACGATCTGGCGTCTGCTCGATGTGAATGCAAATACCGGCATGAAGATTACCGAGTCGTTTGCCATGTGGCCAGGCTCAAGCGTCAGCGGACTTTATTTTGCGCATCCGCAGTCACGCTACTTCAGCCTTGGCAAGATTGACCGTGACCAGGTGGCGGACTACCACCAGCGCAAAGGCATGAGCATAAAAGAGGTCGAGCGCTGGCTTGGGCCAAACCTGAACTACGAACCAGAATGAAGGTCAGATTCAACAGTATTGCGGTAATAAAGGAGCATTGCACATGGCAAAACTGACTATCGGCTTTGGAATCCTGCTTATTATCGTTGGCGTTGTCGGCTTCGTCGGCACCGGCAGCGCGCATCCTACTGCGCTGATCCCTTCCGCTATGGGAATCCTGTTTATCATCTTCGGCGCGTTCGCCAGCAGTGACAATGTAAAGAAGCGCATGTTGTGGATGCATATCTCAGTCACCGTTGCGCTGCTTCTGTTCCTCAGCCTTATCAAGGCCGATATCGACGTCATCCGCCTCAGCCGTGGAGCATTTTATGCCTATCCGAGTGCGGTGATCGAAAAGTCCCTGACATCGCTGCTGAGCCTGCTCTACGTTTTGTTTTGTGTGCGCTCATTTATCGCTGCTCGCCGGCAGCGAAGACTGAATCCCTCGGCCTGAACTGCTCATCAAAAGGGCGTAAACTCAAGCACGTCTATGTCCTCTTTTGGTCCATCCAGGTATGGCGGCGGTATGAAGGCTGCCGACCGGCCGATTCGCAGTACAGGGAAAGCAGTTGCGGCTGACCTGGCTTCGCAACGTCCCAAGCCAAAGCTAAAGAAGGTACTGCCCGAGGTCTGGCAGCTCATTAGGCCGCGCCGGTGGCTGCTTGCAGGCAGCTTCCTTCTGATGGTCATTAATCGTGCCAGCGGCCTGATCCTGCCTGCATCAACGAAACCGCTTATTGATAGTGTCATGGGAGGGCACCCGATTAAGTCGCCCCTCCTTGCCGCATTCATTCAGACATACCACTTCAATCTGCTAACCGTCATTATCAGCGTTGTTGTGCTTGCAACGATTACCCAGGGAATTACTTCTTACGCTCTCACCCAGCTTCTCTCCAAGGAAGGTCAGCGGCTGATCGCTGAGTTGCGCATGAAGGTGCAGGCTCACGTTGGGCGGCTGCCTGTGGCCTTCTACGACGAGAACCGCACCGGCACACTGGTGGCGCGTATTATGACCGACGTTGAAGGCGTCCGCAACCTGATTGGCACCGGGGTTATTGACTTCTGCGGCGGTGTGCTTACAGCGCTCTTTGCCTTCGCTTACCTTATTCATCTCAGCGTGCAGATGACGCTCGTTACTTTTGCCATTCTGGTAGTCTTCGGCCTTATTTTGCAACGCGCCTTCAAGACCATTCGTCCGATCTTCCGTGAGCGGTCCAAGATCAACTCTGAAGTCACAGGCCGCCTTACGGAATCGCTCGGTGGCGTTCGCGTCGTGAAGGGCTATCACGCTGAAGCCAGCGAGGCTAACGTTTTTGCCGGCGGCGTAGACCGCCTGCTGCAGAATGTGATCTCCTCGCTCACGGCCCAATCGCTGATGTCACTGGCATCAACCACTGTTCTTGGTCTCGTCGGAGCTTTGGTGATGTATCTTGGTGCCCACCAGGTGGTCAGTGCTCGCCTCACCACAGGAGGCTATGTCACCTATGTCATGTTTCTGGCGTTCATGATTGCGCCTATCGTTCAGCTTGTCTCCATTGGAACGCAGCTTACTGAGGCCGTTGCCGGCCTTGATCGCACCTATGAAATTCTGGCTGAAGGCCAGGAAGACTCCGAGCCTTCAAGAACACGCAGCCTTGGAGTAATTCATGGCGAAGTTGCGTTCCGCAATGTCACGTTTGCCTATGAGCCCGGCAAGCCTGTTCTGCACGGCATCAGTTTCGATTCCAAACCCGGAACAGTGACGGCGCTCGTCGGTTCTTCCGGTTCAGGAAAATCAACCATCATCTCGCTGGTCTGTGGTTTTCATAACGCCACCTCGGGCCAGGTGCTGATCGATGGTCTCGATCTTGCCACAGTCCGTCTCAGCAGCTATCGTCAGCAGCTTGGCGTCGTCCTGCAGGAAACATTTCTCTTCGACGGGAGCATCCGCGAAAATATTCTCTTCTCGCGTCCAAATGCCACGGAAGAGCAGTTGATGGAGGCCTGTCGAATCGCTCGTGTCGATGAGTTTGCAGAGCGCTTTCCAGAGCAGTACGACACCATCGTTGGCGAGCGCGGCGTCAAGCTCTCAGGCGGTCAGCGTCAGCGGCTCTCCATTGCAAGGGCTATCCTGGCCGATCCTCGCATCCTGATTCTCGATGAAGCCACCAGCTCGCTCGATTCCGAATCTGAAGCCATGATTCAGAACGGCCTCAACTTCCTGATGAAGGGTCGCACCACCTTCGTCATCGCGCACCGGCTTTCGACCATTCGCCGCGCTAACCAGATTTTGGTTGTTGAACAAGGACTAATCGTAGAGCGTGGCACTCACGAGGAGCTTTATCGTATGGGTGGTCGCTACTACGACCTTTACACACGCCAGCATGGACTGGAAGCTAATCTTTTTCTCGCTCCAGGCGAAGGCGACAAAGTAGATGAGCCGGCCGAGGTCAAAATCTAGCTCACCACTATTCGGGTTTCTCCGGTGTATTCTTTCCGGTAATGCGAAACCTTCGCCGGACTCTCACCTCTTTTCTTGCGCTCTCGCTCATAGCGCTTCCTGCACTGGCCGCCACGGTCAGCGGCGCATTTACGCCTGTCTTTACCAATGGCAATGACGGCTACAAGTGTTTTCGCATTCCGGCAATTGTTGCAACTCCTGCTGGCGCACTGCTGGCCTTTGCCGAAGGCCGAAGAAATGGATGCAATGACTTCGGCAATATCCAGATTGTCATGCGCATCAGTCGCAATCAGGGTAAAACCTGGGGCCCTCTCGAGATCATTGCGCGCAACAGTGATCTCCAGACGGGGAATCCCGTTCCAGTCGTAGACACAATGGATAATCGCTATCCGAAAGGGCGTGTGCTTCTTGTCTACAACACCGGCAATGCATCGGAGACGGCAGTACGTGAAGGCAAAGGCACGCGACGCGTATGGTATGTCGCGAGCACAGATGATGGTGAAACGTGGAGTGCTCCTGTCGAAATTACCTCCAGCGTAAAACTGCCCACCTGGCGCAGCTATGCCACCGGCCCCGGACATGGATTATTGCTCCACAACGGCTTCCATGCTGGCCGAATTGTTATCGCTGCCAACCACTCCGAAGCTGGCGCCCACTCGGCGAGTGAGACTATGGCTCACGCCTTCTTCAGCGACGATCACGGCAGCACATGGCATCTTGGAGATACCCTCGATGTGCCGGGAAGTAATGAGAGCACAGCAGCAGAAGCTGACGATGGAGCGGTTGTGATGAACAGCCGCGACCAGAGCGGATCATCCCATGCGCGCATCATCGCCAGCAGCAACAGTGGCGCAGAGCACTGGGACAGGCACTTCATCGCGTACGATCTGCCCGATCCAATCTGTCAGGGAAGTATGCTCCGTTATGCTCCAAAGAAGGGGAAACCGGCATTACTCTTCAGCAACGCCGGCAGCACAACGGATCGAGTCAATCTCACCATCAGTGTCAGCCGCGATGGTGGCCTGACCTGGCCCAGACATACACTTATCTATACAGGGCCTTCCGCATACTCCGACATCGTTCTCATGCGGCATGGCAAGGTGGGAATCCTCTGGGAGCATGGCAGTGATAGCGGTATTGGCTTCACGACACGCAAAATCAAGTCGCTGTTCTGAACCTGGACCTTACTCCGCCGTAGCCAATGAAAACTTATGCCGCACATCCGATCCGCGGACCCAGAAGATAACATCCTCGGCAATATTAGTAGCGTGGTCGGCGGAGCGTTCGAGGTTGCGCGAAACAATAATTGCATTCAGCGCCTGTGTGCTCAGCTCGGGACTCTTCTGCATTACGCCGACAAGCTCCGACTGCACCATGCGGTTCATGTCGTCGATAGCATCATCCATTGCGAGCACAGATTCCGCCATTCTCGCATCGGCTTCAAAGAGGGCTTGAATCGCGCTCTCGATCATGGTGCCGACCTGTTTGCCCATCTGCGAAATATCAACAGGAAGCGTGATAGCTGGATTCCCATTTAGATTCTGAACTCGCTGCGAGATATTGGTTGCCTGATCGCCAATGCGCTCAAGATCGCCATTGATTTTGATCACCGAGAGGATAAAGCGCAGATCGATAGCCATCGGCTGCTCTTTGGCAAGCAGGTCATAGGCCATCTCGTCTACATCTCTTTCGGCAGCATTGATAGCAGACTCAATCTCACGAACACGCGCGCAAAGGTCCTTGTCATGTCCCAGGTAGGCCTCGACCGACAGGCTGAGTGCCTGCTGCGAGAGTGCCGCCATGGCAAGCAGTTTTTCTTTCAGTGCGGCAAGTTGTTGTTGAAAATTGATGCGGGGCATTGATGCGTCCCTCTCTTTCTTATCTGTTTATTCTGATGCAAAGAGAGGGCCTGAATGATGAATTTTGCCACGGCGCATCGCGATGAATACCTGCCGCCCCTTGCTATTGACTCATAAAGAAGCAGATGGTTTATAGCGGTTTCCCGATTGCTATAAGCTCAAATGCACGTCATCTCGACCGGAGAGACCGACGGCTTTATCGTCCGTCGCGGAGTGGAGATACCCTGCATTGGTTTTAGCAACGGTTTAAAATCTAGTGATAAAGCAGATAAGGCTCCCGGCGTTTTTTGAAAGCATCCAGGTCCTTTTGCCAGCCCGCCGCGATGTCCCGCGGATCTTCGTTATTATCAAGTGCCTGCATTGTGGCCGCATTGGCTACCAGCCGCGAAGCCTTGGCCATATTGAATTGCTGCGGATAGAGATGATGCAGCGCAGAGAGCAGCTCCACGCCCAGCTCAGGCACATCCAGCGTCGTCCGGTCTACCAGAATCACATTGACACCCGGGATGGTCTGCCCATGATAGGGATAATGGTTCGAGTCTTCCTCAATGGCAAAGTTTGCCGGAGTAAACGTCACTCCCACAATCTTGCGCGCTATCAGGTACGCCGTCAGCTTCTGCGCATCGATATAGGGTGCTCCAATGTGCTCAAACGGAGTAGCGGTGCCACGACCCACCGATACATTCGTTCCTTCCAGAAATGCTACACCTGGGTAAAGCACCGCTTCGGTAAGGCTCCGCAGATTCGGGCTTGGATTCGTCCAGGGCAGATAGGTCTGATCGAAATAATCACTCCGTTTCCAGTGCTGCATCTGTACGACTGCCAGCGGCGCATTCGTCGGCACCTGAACGTCCTTTGACGTTGCGCTTGGCGTTCTATGCTCGCCATTGTCATAACGCGCGAGTTCGCCCATCGTCATGCCATGTCGCACCGGCAGCGGAATATAGTCGGTGTACGATTCCCGCCCCGGATCGGAGACGGGCCCCTGGACCAACACCCCGCCGATAGGATTCGGACGGTCGAGCAGAAAGACTCGCAGATGAGCTTTGGCCGCAGCTTCAAGGAAATAGCCCATCACCGTCTCGTAGGTATAGAAGCGCACGCCTGCATCTTGCAGGTCGATGACCACCGCATCCAGCTTGGCAAGCTGCTCTGGCTTGGGCCGCTTATCTTCCGGCTTCGGACCGTAAAGACTGGTTACAGGAATATGCGTCGTCGGATCGACTTCTGCTTTGATGTGGGTCGTATCCTGTTTGCCGAAGATGCCATGCTCCGGCGAAAACAGCGTCGTCAACTCCAGCCCCGGAACGTACTTCGGCGCATCGCTGGCAAGCAGATCGATCGTTCGACGACCCTGCGCGTCAAGCCCGGACTGGTTCGTCAGCAGCCCCAGTCGCAGGTGGCCGCCATGCTGCTTTGCTTCTTCAGCAAGCGCGGCATAGTGAGTCGCTTCCAACACGTCGATGCCGGTCATCGTTCTGCCGAAAGTCGCATCGGGAAGCGATGCAGTCGGAGAGCTTCCGTATAGATGCAGCGCCTGTGCCGCCACTGTTGCAACCTCATTGCGAAGCGCCGTAATCGGCGGGTCTCCGCGAGGATGAATAGCATTGGCCAGCAGAATGACGTATGTATCGCTGCCCGGGTCCATCCAGAGGCTCGTTCCCGTAAATCCGGTATGGCCGAAGCTGGCGCCGGCAGGGAAGACATCGCCACGATTGCGCGAAAACGCTGTGTTGATGTCCCAACCAAAGCCGCGCGTTGCCACACCTTTGATTCGCGTGCCATCAGTTTTAAAGATGGTGGCTGTCGTCTCTGCGGTCGAAGGCTGCTCTGGCTTCGTCATCAGCTCCAGCGTCGAACGCTTGAGCGGAAAATCGCTGGGGCGGCCTGCCAGCCGGTCGAGAAGCGCCTGCGCAAAGAGGGACATATCGCCTGCAGTACTGAAGACTCCCGCATGGCCTGCGACTCCACCCATACGTCGTGTGGTCGGATCATTCACTACAGCACGCAGCATCTTTCCGTAGTCGGGATTCGTCGTCGGAGTTCCTTCATTGTCGTAGATCGTCGGAGCGGTGAGCGGAAGAATCGCGAAGCGGTTCCATCCCTCGGGGCCACAGCGACGCACGCCCATTGGCTGGGGGTGGTTGCGCGGGGCCAGCGGATCGCCCAGCCTGCCGCAGGCCTTGCCAATAGGAAGATAGCGCGTGTGTGTCATGTGCAGCGGTGTAAAGATGTGTTGCAGTGCGTATAGATCGAGCGGTTCGCCGCTCAGCTTCTCTACCAGCGCACCCAGTGTGATGAAGTTGATGTCGGAGTACTCAAAGTGCGTTCCCGGCTTCGATACCAGCGGCGAAGCGAACGCGCGGCGATAGCCTTCTTCTTTCTCCGGCGCAGTCAGGCCCCAGGAATCCTTCAAGCTTACGTCAGGCGGAAGACCGGAATAATGCGTCAACAGTTCGCGAATCGTGACTTCGCCTTTTCCGTTGACGGCAAATTCCGGAAGATACTTGGCGACTGGATCGTCGAAGTTGAGCTTATGCTGCTCGTATAGCTGCATCACTGCAACCGCAGTTGAGATGCACTTGCTCAACGACGCCATATCGAAGATCGTGTCCTCGGTCATCGGCTCGACCGTTGGCTCCAGCGAACGGTGTCCATAGGCCTGCTCGAAGACAACCTTACCGTCGTGCCCAATCAGCGCAACGGCTCCAGGTAACTGCCTTGCGTTAACCGCTCGATCGATAACCTCGCTGACTTGCTTGAACTGCCCGGTATCAGCTTTAGCTGTAGCGTTGCGGTCCTGCAGCTTGTATTGCGCTCGCGCGGGGGCGGCGCCCAGAGCAAGAAATGCGAGTAGCGCCGCTGCTGTCAGCGTCGTAGCCTTCTTCGAACGAAAGATCATACTGGCAATCGAACCGACGCCAAACGTGACCACTGCGCCGATAAAGACGTACCACGTCCACGCAACATGTGGAATCGTAATTGGACCAAGTGCAAGCGGTGTGGGGTGCAGCCAAAGCAGAACATTAAGCGAGAAGCCGACGATCATACCGAGAATAGCTCCTGTCTGTGTAGCGTAACGAGTAAGTGTGCCCAGAAGAAATACGCCTAGCAAAGCACCGTAGGCGACAGATGCGATGGAAAGTCCAATTTCAACCACGTGGCCCTTTCCGCCCGCAGAAACACTATAAACGGCAATAGCAAATAGCACGAGCGCCCACATCACCGTTGAAGAGCGTGAGATCAGCATCCGCTCGCGATCATCCGCCTGTGGACGAAACTGCATGTAGAAATCAACCACCGTTGTGCTCGAAAGAGAGTTCAGAGCGGCGCTCAGGTTCGACATCGCAGCCGCTAGAATCGCCGCCACCAGCAAACCGGCAATGCCCACTGGCATCTCCTGCACAATAAATGTAGGGAATATCCTGTCTGCCGATTCAAACACAGCAGGGTGCAGGCCG
>DASRSR010000176.1:0-8814 GCA_035656355.1 Edaphobacter sp. | reverse complement strand
TGGTTTGGCTTACAGCCTAGGGCGTTCCAGCCGGCCAGCTGAGCTGGCACGGCTGGAAAGCCCTAGGTTGGTATGAAACGGACCTTCGGTCCTAAAAGCAAAAGAGCTGTCTCTATAGGAGAATTGTTTTCAGGATTTTTTACATGATGACAATTGGCCATTCGACGTTGCCGCTGGAGGTCTTTCTTGAAGCATTGAAAGACAATGGCTGCACCAGGCTGATTGACGTCAGAAGTATTCCGCGTTCACGGCACAATCCGCAGTTTGAGCAGCCGGCTTTGTTTGCGGCGCTGGAAGCGGATGGTATTGCTGCGGTTTGGAGAAAAGGGCTTGGTGGGCGCCGACATACGAACAAAGATAGTATCAATCGCGGATGGCGCAATGAGAGCTTTCGCGGCTATGCCGATTACATGCAGACGCCGGAGTTTTCCGCGCAGATTGACTGGCTGATGGCACTACCCGATCTGGATACCACAGCGATTATGTGTGCTGAGGCCGTCCCCTGGAGATGCCACCGCTCGCTGATCGGCGATGCAGTGCTGGCGCGCGGTGGCGCGGTGGAAGACATCTTTGTTCCGGCGGCGGGAAAGAGCTTTTGCAAGCCGCACGAGCTGACGAAGTTTGCCCGGGTGGAAGGGCAGAGGGTCTGGTATCCTTCGCCGGAGGAAGAGGCGAATCCTCTGTTGTTCAAATAAGCTATCTCTATGCGCATCAATCTGCTCTACTTCGGAACACTGAAAGATCTCTTTGCGCGCGACAGCGAGACGCTGGATGTGCCGGATGGAGCCACGGTCGATGCGCTGTTCAGCCTTTTGCGCGCTCGAACGTCTAAGCAGAGCGATCTGTGGAGGACGCTGGCGGTGGCCGTCAATCGCAATTACGCGGGGCTAAGCACGGTGCTGCGCGAAGGCGATGAGGTTGCATTGCTGCCTCCGGTGAGCGGCGGCAGGTGCGTGGCATGAGGGTCGAGCTTGGCAGAACTGTACTTTCGGCGGCGGAGGTGCTGGCTGAGATCAAGGCTGGTCCTGATGGCGCAGTGTGTGTCTTCGATGGAATTGTGCGTGACAATACGCGCGGACGCCGGACGCTCTTTCTTGAATATGAGGCCTATGAGGAGATGGCACTAAGCCAGATGCGCAGTCTTGCCTCCGAAGCTCTGGTGAAGTTTTCTGTGCGCGATGTAACGCTGCTGCATCGCCTGGGGCGGCTTGAGGTTGGCGAGACGAGCGTGCTGGTTGTTGTCGCTTCGGCGCATCGTGGAGCGGCGTTCGATGCCTGCCGCTGGCTGATCGATACATTGAAGAAGACGGTGCCGATCTGGAAGAAGGAGCATTTTGCCGATGGTGCTGTATGGGCTGATGGCGAGCCCTTTCCAGAAGAGCTGATCGCGCAAAGGGAGACAGAGCAATGAAGCTTATGGGCCTGCTGCTGCTCGCAGCACTGTTGCCACAGGCGCCCATTGAGCGAAGGCCACCGCCGGAGGCACCGATCATTCGGGTAGAGACCAGGTTGGTGAACGTTGCCGTTAATGTAATGGATGAGCATGGCGCTCCGGTCGCGGGACTGACACAGAATGATTTCCAGATAGCAGAAGATGGCAAACCGCAGAAGATAGCCTTCTTTGAAAAGGAGTCTTCGACTCCGCTCTCTATCGTGCTGGCGATTGACGCCAGCGAGAGCGTCTTTGGCAATAAACGCCTGGAACTGAACGCGGCGCGCCAATTTATTAATTCGCTGCTGCGTGACCAGGACGAACTCGATCTGATTGACTTTGCCGATACAGTGCGCGAGATCGTTTCCTTTACGAACCAGAAGAAGCAGATTGAGCGCGGACTGAACGAACTGCAGCCAGGGGATGAGACGGCCCTTTACGATGCAATCTATCTCGGGTCGCAGCGGCTTGCCGAAACACGGCAGGATGCCGGTCGCCGCAGAGTTCTGGTGCTGATTACAGACGGGGTGGATACGAAGGGCGTCCGTTATGAACAGGCGCTGGAGCAGGCCCAGCGGGCAGGGGCGATGATCTATCCACTGATTATTGTGCCGGTGGCTGCTGATGCAGGGCGCAATACCGGAGGCGAACATGCCCTTATTCAGATGGCGCACGATACCGGCGGAAAGTATTACTACGTGGAAAGCCCTCGCGACTTAAAAGCCTCGTTTGCACATCTCTCCGATGACCTGCGCACACAGTATGTGTTGGGCTATTATGCGCCGCAGGCGAAAAAGCGAGATTCTTCCTTCCGGACAATCAGCGTGCAGATGAAGGATCCTGCTCTGCGCGGCAAATATGTTCTGCGATACCGCACGGGATACTACGCCGATACGCGATAGTCTTTAGACGAAGGGGTAACGCAAAGCGCCGGGGAGGATAAAACCGTACCTCAGGGGCTAAAGCCCCAATAAATATGGCGAACTTTCGCGGCACGGCTAAAGCCGTGCCCTTAACGAAGCGACGCTATCGGGAGAGCGGACTTAACAGCGTCAGTGGGAGGGGTTTGTGAACAAATTTGAGTTTGCGCATGTTGCAGATGGAATTGCACGCGAGGCAGGCGCTCTGCTGCGCAGGTTTTATGAAAAAGGAGTTGCGACCGAGTACAAGGGCGGCGTTGATCTGGTTACCGAAGCCGACCGTACCAGCGAGCAACTGATTCGCGAGAAGCTGAAGGCCGCTTTTCCGTCGCATGGCGTCTACGGGGAAGAAGGGACGCGCGAGCAACTGGAGAGCGAGTATCGCTGGTATGTCGATCCGCTGGATGGCACAACAAACTTCGCGCATGGATTTCCTGCATTCTGTGTGGTTTTAGGGTTGGAGCATCGGCCTGCCGGGCTGGCGGCGGATGCTGATGGGGAGCTAGTGGCAGGTGTGATCTACGATCCGCTGCGCAATGAGATGTTCATGGCGGAAAAGGGGAAGGGAGCATTCCTCAATGGCCGCGCTATCCATGTATCGAAGACGAAGATGTTGCAGGAGTCATTGACGGCGACAGGATTCCCCAGCCGCAAGCGACACAGCAGTCCGAACATCTACTTCTATCAGGAGATTACGTTGCGTTCGCATGGTGTCCGTCGTGCCGGGTCGGCAGCGCTGGATCTGGCGTACGTGGCCTGCGGACGGCTGGATGGTTTCTGGGAGTTCAATCTGAACCCGTGGGACACCTCGGCTGGGGTGCTGATGGTTATGGAGGCCGGTGGGACGGTGACGCACTTTGATGGTGGCCAATTCACGCTCGACAGTCGCGAGGTGCTGGCGACCAACGGGCTGATTTTGCCCGAGATGACACATTTGTTTACTGAGATGTTTGCGGGCAGGGAACTGGAGGCAATTCCAACGCCAGCGGAGTTCGCGGCGAGGCGTGCCGCGACGGCGAACGAGTGATTCGCACGGCATAATTCAAGCGGGCGTGCGGATTCCACTTGCAGCATGGGGCAACTCTGCTGCTAAAATCGAAACACAAGCTCAGATACAAGCAGCGATTTCAAAGCTGCACAAAGGGAGATTTAGCGAGATGGCTTATGTGATTGCGGAACCATGCATCGGGACAAAAGATACAGCCTGCGTGGACGCCTGCCCAGTGGACTGCATCCACCCCAAGAAGGACGAAGACGGTCACGGCGATAGCGACCAGCTCTTTATCGATCCGGTCGAGTGCATCGACTGCGGCGCCTGTGTTCCTGTCTGTCCGGTTTCGGCGATCTATGCCGGTGACGACCTGCCGGAGAAGTGGGCTGATTACCAGGCCAAGAATGCCAATCACTACGGACGATAGTCTCGCAAAAGGAAAATTCTGCAAGACGCGCAGCCATTGGCTGCGCGTCTTTGTTTGCAAGTAAATGAAAGTCCGTACCTCGGGGGCTAAAGAGGATGCTGAAAAAGTCTGGCTGACATGGAGAGAACACCACAGGGGCTAAAGCCCCACTATAAACAAGCTTTTACGGCACGGCTGAAGCCGTTCCCTTAACAAAAATAGACTTTTCAGCATCGTCTAGAGCCCCATCGATTTTGGACGTTTTGTGGCACGAGTAAACCCGTGCCCTTAAGCTTCCGTGGCAGACACCAGGAGAATTGTTCCCGATGATCCAGCGGCAAAGCGAAGCTATCGTTCTGCGGGCGTGGCCATTCCAGGAAGCCGATCTGCTGGTGAGCCTCTTTACCCGGGAGCAGGGCCGGATTAAGGGTGTTGCGCGCCACGCGATGCGATCCCGACGGCGCTTCGGCGGTGCGCTGGAGCCGATGACCCACGTCCGTGCTGCCTATGCTGAGCGGCCAAAACAGGAGCTAGTGCGGCTCGATGCCTTTGAGATTTTGTGGTCGCCGCTCAAAGACCCGGTTAGCTATGAGCGGATTGCAGCGCTGGAGCTTGTTGCCGAAGTGCTCGAGGAAGCGTTGCCGGAACAGGCCGCGGAGGATGCGATATTTCGGCTGGCGCTGGCGACGATCGAACAGATGCAGGTAAACAGGGTTTGGATGCCGTCAACCTACTTTGCTCTATGGGTGAGCAGGCTGATGGGCTGGATGCCTGCTTTGGGGTACTGCGTGGCTTGCGGCGTTGATCTGCGTGGCGCACCGGTATGGTGGTCGCCCGTGGCGGATGGAGTGACGTGTGCCGACGATAGACGCGGAAGCAGTTTGGCGCTTTCCCCGGCGTCAGTGCTCGAGGCGCAGAGGATGTTTCGCACTCCGGTAGAGGAGTTGGCAAAGGAAGAGTGGCCTCAGAAACGAGTGGCGAACCTGTTGAGCTTTGCCATAGGGCTTCTGGAGAGGCATCTGGAGCGACGGATACGGAGTGCACGAGCGCTGGAACACCGATAGCTGGAGTTTCGAGATGGCTGTCAGATGGTAACGGCGTGAAATTGATAGCTTCCATTTAGAATCGAAAACACCACAGATTATTTTGAAGAGAGTTGCATGGCTGAGATAGCTGGACGGAAGAAGGCGCTTACATTCCAGGAGCTTTTGTTTATTTTGCAGCGGTTCTGGGCCGATCATGGCTGCGTTTTGCAGCAGCCTTATGATGTTGAAGTTGGCGCGGGCACGATGTCTCCGGATACTTTTCTGCGGGTACTTGGGCCGCAGCCCGTGCGCATTGCTTATGCGCAGCCCTCGCGCCGTCCTGCGGATGGACGCTACGGCGAAAACCCTAACCGGCTGTTTCGCCACACGCAGTTGCAGGTGATTCTGAAACCCCCACCGGTGCGTATTCAGGAGCTTTATCTGGAGTCGCTTACGGCGATTGGCATTGATCTGCGCGAGCACGACATCAAGTTTGAAGAGGACAACTGGGAGTGGCCGGTTGGTGGCGCGTGGGGCGTTGGCTGGCAGGTGATGCTCGACGGCTTGGAGATTACGCAGTTCACATATTTCCAACAATGCGGCGGCATGGACCTCGATCCGATCTCGGGCGAGATTACCTATGGATTGGAGCGCATTGCGGGGTTCTTGCAGGATGTTGATTCGATCTACGACATCGTATGGGCGGTTGAGCCGGATACCGGACGCGAAGTGACTTACGGTGAGATGCGGCTTGCAGAAGAGCAGCAGTTCTCCGCGTACAGCTTCGATTATGCCGATGTGAAGAAGCTATGGGAGCACCTGAACCTTTATGAAGCTGAGTGCCTGAGTCTGCTGAAGCAGGCAGAGAATTTTGAAAAGATGGGCGAGCTTGAGCTGAAGCGGTTTCCGGTGTTGGGAGCATACGAACTGGCACTGAAGTGCTCTCACCTTTTCAATCTGCTGGATGCGCGCGGAGCCATCTCCGTAACCGAGCGAGTCGGTGTGATGGCGCGGATTCGCGCATTGGTGATTGGCGTAGCGAAGATATACGCGGCGCAGAGGCAGCAGCTGGCGAGCTAGAAAAAGGAAGATTATGGCTGAGTTTTTGTTTGAGATTGGGCTGGAAGAAGTGCCGGCGCGCATGATTGCCGGGGCGCAGGCAAAGCTTGAGCGCCGTGTCGTCGCGATGCTGGAGCGCGAGCGGCTCCTTTGGGGAAAGCCGAAGAGCAAAAGTTTTGCTACTCCTCGTCGGCTAGCAGTAATTGTTCACGATGTTGAGGAAACTCAAAATCCACTGATGGTGGAAACACTAGGTCCTTCAACCAAAGTTGCTTACCGTGATGGGGTACCCACTCCTGCAGCGATTTCATTTGCGAAGAAAGCTGGCGTCGAGGTTGAAAAACTTGAAACCGTCACGACTCCGAAAGGCGAGTACGTGCGGGTTGTTTCTTTCACTGAGCCGCGTACAGCCGCCGAGGTGATCGCCGGGGAGATGCCGAAGGAGCTGGCCGGCATCTACTGGGCAAAGAATATGTACTGGCGTCCAGGACGCCCGGAGCGGTTTGTGCGTCCGGTGCGCTGGATGGTAGCGCTGCTTGGCGCGAAGACTGTACCTGTCAGCTTTGGCGGATATGAGGCTGGAGCAGCGACCTATGGGCATCGTGTTCTGTTTGGCGAACAGGCGATTGCGTTGAATTCTCCGGGCGAGTATGAACAGGTTCTCGAAAAAGGCTTCGTCATCGCTGATGTTGCGGTGCGTCGGCAGAAGATTCGCAAGGCGCTCGATGCGGTAACCCGCACCGTCGGCGGCACGCGCTGGCGTGAGGACGAAGAACTGGTCGAGACGGTGACTCAGCTTACCGAGTGGCCATCGGTGGTGATGGGCAGTTTTGAGGCCGAGTATCTGACGCTGCCGGAAGAGGTTCTGGTAACGGTGATGCGCGATCACCAGAAGTACTTCGCGGTAGAGGATAAGGACGGCAAGCTTGCGCCGCACTTTCTGGCGGTGCTGAATACGCAGACTGATGATGTCGGCCTTGGGATTATTCGTCATGGGAATGAGCGAGTGCTGCGTGCGCGCTTCAATGATGCTCGTTTCTTCTGGGAGTTTGATCAGCGTGTTCCGCTGGTGGACCGCGGAGAGCTGCTGAAGAACGTTACCTTCCAGAAAGACCTTGGAAGCTATGCCGCGAAGACGACACGCGTGCGCAAGTTGGCGTCTTCGCTGGGTGGTGTAGTGCTGCAACGGAAGTGCGAGCTGAATCCGGTGGCGCTTGATGAAGCGGCCACGCTGGCAAAGACCGACCTGACCACCGAACTGGTGAAGGAGTTTACTGAGCTTCAAGGCATCGTTGGCGGCCTGTATGCGCGCGCGCAGGGATTCGGCGCAGCGACCGCCGACGCGATCTACGACCAGTACAAGCCGGTGTCGATGGAAGACTCTATTCCACGCACAGCCGAAGGCGCCATACTGGCCATTGCCGATAAGGCCGACACCATTGCTGGAATGTTTGGCTTGGATATGGAGCCTACCGGATCGAAGGACCCGTTTGCGCTGCGTCGCGCCGCCAATGGTGTAGTCAAGATTCTGGCCGAGTCTGCGACTGTTTTGCCGCTGACTCTGGCTGAAGTTGTCGCAGCTACCTGTGGACAGAATGAGGCGCTGGTAGCGAAGGTGCGCGGATTTTTCGGTGAGCGGCTGGAGTTCTATCTGCGCGAGGCACGGAATCAAGCCTATGACGTGGTGAAGGCAGTGCTTGCAGCCGGTGCCGACGATGTTCGCGATGCTGTGGCCCGCGCCGAGGCCGTAACAGCGGTGCGTGGCTCCAGCGACTTTGAGGCGGTCTCTGCGGCATTCAAACGGATGAAAAACATCCTTGCGCAGGCTGCGGAGAAGGGTATCGCTCCCGGCAAAAATGTTAATGCCGCACTGCTGACCGAGGAGACGGAGAAGGCGCTTGCGGAGCGCTCGTCGGAACTTGCAGGGCAGGTTACAGTGTTGCGTGCGGAGAAGAACTACAGAACTGCGCTGGAGCAGATCGCTACGCTTCGACCACAGGTCGATGCGTTCTTTGAGAGCGTGATGGTGATGGCTCCTGAGCCGGAAGTGCGGACCAACCGGCTGGCGCTGCTTGAGAAGGTGCTGCGTGACTTCTCCGGTATCGCGGACTTTTCGGAGATTGTTTCCGGGTAGGGCGGGCGGAAACAGATCGCCTCGGTTGGTCTTGATGTGCGGTCAGAACACGGGGACCCGGGTATTTTGCGGCTAGCCTTATTTATCTTTCACGCGCTCGCCTACAATCGTAAGAGACCTATGTGTGCCCAATCCAATTCTTTGAAAACTCCTCTTCGCATCGGTTCCCGAGGCTCGCAGCTTGCCCTCTGGCAGGCCAATCACGTTCTTGATGCACTTCGCGCTGCGGGGCACGAGGCAGAGATTGAGATCATCCGCACGACGGGCGATCGGATGCAGCTGCCCGGCTTTGTCCCCCCTGCGAACCTTGACGGCAAAGGAATCTTTATCAAGGAGATTGAAGAGGCACTCGAAAGCGGACGCATCGATCTCGCGGTCCATAGCCTCAAAGATCTTCCAACCACGCTTGCGCCTCAATTTACGCTTGCGGCCATTCCTAAACGTGCCGATGCGCGCGACGCATGGGTTTGTGAACCGTACTGGTCGTTCAACACACTGCCTTTCGGAGGACGCGTCGGCACATCGAGCCCGCGCCGGCGTGCACAGCTCCTTGCGCTGCGTCCCGATATGCAGTTTGTCGAAATTCGCGGCAATATCGATACACGACTGCGAAAGCTGGAATCAGGTGAGTGCGATGCGCTTGTACTGGCTGCTGCCGGTCTCGATCGGCTCGACCGCACCGAATCGGTACACTATCGCTTTTCGCCGGATGAGCTTTGCCCTGCGCCTGGGCAGGGGGCACTTGCCATCGAGACACGCTCCGGCAACAACGAACGGGACTTTTTGGTTCGTCAGGCGGTAGGTTTTCTGGAACATGCCGAAACCCGCTTCTGCGTCGAGACCGAAC
>DASRSR010000175.1:0-28325 GCA_035656355.1 Edaphobacter sp. | reverse complement strand
ATTCTGCTCCGGATTCAGCCATTGGTAGGGAATGCGATTGCGGGAGAGGAAGTCACGCACAGCGTGATCGGCAGCCGACCAGCGCACACCAACGACGCGGAGACCTTCGAAAGGAGGCTTATAGCCCTGTTTCCAGGATTCCAGCAGATCGTCCAGCACCGGATAGAGCTTTTCTTCCGGGGGGTCCCACGGTTTGTTCAGGTAATAGTGAATCTTGGCCGAGTTGATGGCGCGAATTGCGGCTTCTGTATCGGCGTAAGCCGTAAGAAGAACCCGCTTTGCGTCGGGATAGAGCTTCAGCGCCTCCTGAAGAAAATCGACTCCGGTCATTCCCGGCATGCGTTGGTCAGAGAGAAAGAGGGCAACAGTATCTTTGCGTTCCAACAGTTGCCGACAGATGTCGAGCGCGGCAGCGCCCGAGGCGGCGCGCACGATACGGTAGGTCTGGCCGTAGTGGCGGCGCAGGTCCTGAACGACAGCTTCCAGGACGCTGGTATCGTCATCGATCGCGAGCAGAATAGGCTTGGGCATACCTTGTTATACTTCGCAGGCGGCGGTTTCCGCACGCACCTGCCTTGAGATTCGATTATTTTCGAGGCTGTCAGGTTTCAGAAACCTATCGTAACGAATAGAAGTGAATCCAACTTAGGACCAAAACTGTCCTATTTGTGGACAGCTAACTGTTGCAATGTACAGTACTGCCGATAAATGGCTAGACGGAACATCAGATTCCGGCTGGAGAAAAGCAGAGATGAACAAAATTATCCTCGCTGATAATCAAGCGATCTTTCGTGCCGGCGCAGCACGAGTTCTTGCCATGGAAGAAGATATCCGCATCGTTGCTCAATGCGAAACTCTGGAGAAACTCTTCAGCGCGATTGAGGCGTTTCGCGGAGGCATTGTCCTGATTGCTTCCAGCCTTCTGCCCGATTTCTCATTGCTTCTGCCGCGCATTCGAACAATGGGGAGCTACGTCGTCCTGATTGCCGAAAACACAGAGCATGTTGCTGCGGGGACGGCTGCGCTGCTTGACGGCATTGTGTGCCGCAATATTGCAGGCGCTGAGCTGGCAGATTGCGTTCGCCGCGTTGCTCGCGGTCAGCGGTTTATTCAGCCAGCCAATGTTACGGCCATGCAGACCAGCGATAACGTTGGCGCACGTGTTCGTGACCGCCTGACGCCCAAGGAGATGCAGATCATCGCTTTGATCGTTCAGGGTTGCAAGAACAAGGAAATCGCCGACCAGCTTGGCACAAAGGAGCAGGTCATTAAAAACTATCTCCGCGGCATCTACGATAAAACCGGCGTCTCTGACCGCTTGGAACTCGCTCTTTTTACCATCCATCACAAGGTGCTTGCCGAGGCTGCAGTGAGGGCTGGAAACCTGATTGAGATGAAGACAGCGTAAGCGGCGCGAAGGAAGCGGTTATCACGTTTCCTTAAACTACGAGGACGACCTTCAGCATCAGTGACTGGAAGATTTACCCGGGGCTAAGGCCCCCATTAGGGCAATTCATTTCTGGCACGGCTAAAGCCGTGCCCTTAATCGCCAGTCGCTTTTTGGTAGTTCACGCGAAATCGGGTTTAGCTTCGGATCTTTTCTGCGATGCTCTTTGCCTGTGTGAATAGCAGCAGGTAATCCGGACCGCCGGCTTTCGAGTCGGTCCCGCTCATATTGAATCCGCCAAACGGATGCGCTCCAACCATTGCGCCGGTGCACTTGCGGTTGAGGTAGAGATTGCCAACGTGGAACTCATTGCGAGCACGATCGAGATTGTCGCGCGAGTTTGAGTAGATGGCTCCAGTCAGACCGTATTCGGTATTGTTGGCGATGCGGAGTGCTTCGTCGATGCTATGCGATCGGATGATCGCGAGCACCGGACCGAAGATCTCTTCCTGCGCAATTCTGGCGGTCGGCGAAACATCCTTAATTACCGTTGGAGCGATGTAGTATCCACCTTCCGGCGTTTGGATTGCATTGCCGCCATTGAGGAGCACTCCTTCAGATTTTCCTATTTCGACATATCCAAGGACCTTGCGGTAGGCCTTTTCGCTGATGACCGGACCGGTATAGAAGTTCTCGACTGGATTGCCGGTCTGGATTTGCGCAACTCTGGCCTGGAGCCGCTCGCAGAAAGCATCGTAAACGGCATCGTGAACGATAGCACGTGAACAGGCAGAGCACTTTTGTCCGTTGAAGCCGAAGGCGCTGGCGACAACTCCTTCGACGGCGGCGTCGAGGTCGCAGTCGTTATCGACGATGATGGAGTCTTTGCCGCCCATTTCGAGGATGGTCCGCTTGATGAATATCTGTCCGGGTTGCGCGTGGGCTGCGCGCTCATGAATTTGCAGGCCCACAGCTTTGGATCCGGTGAAGGAGATGAAGCGGGTCTGCAGGTGCTCGACCAGCGCACTGCCGAATTCGGGGCCTTCGCCGGGGCAGAGGTTCACCACTCCGTCGGGCATTCCGGCTTCTTCGAGGAGGTTGACGAACCGTGCCGCGATGGTAGGCGAATCTACGGATGGCTTCAGCACAACGGTATTTCCGCAGACGATTGCCGCGGCCGTCATTCCGGCCATGATGGCGAAAGGGAAGTTCCAGGGTGGAATAACTGCTCCAACGCCCAACGGCAGATAGCGCAGCTCATTTCGTTCGCCGGGGAGCTGAATGGGCGTCGTTGCATTGGCGAGACGCAGAGCCTCGCGTCCGTAGAACTCGAGGAAGTCGATGGTTTCGCCTACATCGGCGTCGGCTTCCGCCCAGTTTTTGCCAACTTCATAGACAAGCCATGCGCAGAAGTGCAGCTTGCGCTCGCGAACCAGATCGGCTGTCCGGAATAACAGGCCAGCGCGCTCTTCGGCCGGTGTTTTGCTCCAGGAAGGAAGGGCAGCAAGGGCTGCGTCGATAGCGGGCTGCACATGCTCTGCGGAGGCGTGCTGGTGGATACCAACGATCTGTTTTGGATTGGCGGGATTGTAGGAGACGATTTTGGCTTCGGTGCGTAATCGCTGGCCGCCAATGATGAGGTCGTACTCGCGTCCGAGTTGAGCGTTTACCTCGGCAAGAGCGGACTGCATCTCGCGCTTTTTCTCCGAAGAAGAGAAATCGGTGAAAGGTTCGTTGACGAAGGGAGTCTGATGGGTATGGAGAAAGCTGCCGGGGGAGAGGACCGAGGTCGCCATAGTAACGTCGATTCTAGCCCTATCGGGACTGACAGGTTTTTGGGTGGTGCTAAGAGGTACTCCCTCTCCCGGTACTAAGTACCTAAAGTATTCATAACGCGGTGCTTAGTACGTTGATCTACATGCAAACTGTTAGATATAAATGGGTTACGCATTTGTGTGGGTTGTGGTTAGAAATGCGGAAGCAAATACAGGGATCCCTCCGCTCCGGCACTTCGGGCCTTCGATCGAGATGACGTGAGTTGAGTTGCGGGCCTTCAGTCGAGATACGTGGGTTGAGTTTGAAGTAAGAAATGCGGGGGGTTGTTCGCTTCGCTCAGAATGACGACCGTTGAAATGTACGTCCCCACCCATCGCGGCGAAGCTGCGATGGATGGGGTATTTGGCTTCCTTGTGTGGCGTCCAGATATGTCGCGCCTACAGCGCTCTGATTCTCGTGGGGTCGCATCCCTGGGGTTTCGCGTTCTTAGCCAGCAAGCTGGCTAAGAACACTTCACCCCAGGCTGGTATGAGACGGGCCTTTGGCCCTAAAACGATTTGGCTTACTGATTCAGAGGCACAAGCTTGATTGGCGAGGTTTTGGCGATTTGAGCAAAACGCAGATTCCCTTCGGGAATGACAAACAAAAAGGAAGCATCTTTTAATTATAGAAATTTGGGGCGGTAAATCGGCAATTTCATTGCTTTTGTTTTCTACGAGATAGAGGAATCTTGACTTGACAGTATTTGAGAGCCAGAGCAAGAGATCAGCGTTCCTGGGTTAGCTTCTCGGTTTCTTTAGACATGGTGGCGGTGCGGTCGAGTTTGTCCCAATTGAAGGGTTTGCCGTCGATGGCGCGCTTGAGGGTCTTGAAGAGGACAACGGAGAAGACCTGCCGATAGGTGAAGCGCTGAATCCAGATATGGAAGAGGAGCCAGCCGTCTCCTTTGCTGGCGGGGTGCCGGCGTTCCAGAGCAAAGGCAATGGCCGAGGTGACAAAGTCGATCATCAGGAACGCCAGGAAGAAGACCAGGAGCTTATAGAAGCTGGCCGACGAGGTGGTGAGCGGATGGAAGTGTTTATCGATGAAGTAATTCAACACACCCGCGATGAACATCAGATCGATGAGGGGTGAGACCAGCGGCAGCAGAATCTGGAAGATGAGGGTGTTGGGAAGCGCAAAGAGGCCAAGTGCCTTGTTTTTGGTGAATGCGGCACGGTGTTTCCAGATTGCCTGCAGGATGCCAAAAGACCAGCGGAACCGCTGCCGCATGAGGCCATCGGCATTTATTGGAGCTTCAGTGAAGGCCAAAGCGCGATCTTCGTAGATGGAAGAGTAGCCCTGTTCGAGTACGTCCATCGTCAGGTCGGCGTCTTCGGCTACGGTATTGAGGTGATATCCGCCGCCTGCTTTGACGACAGAGGTGCGCCAGGCTCCGATTGCCCCGGGGACGACGGTGACGACGTCGAAGAGGTCGAGCGCGCGGCGTTCAAAGTTCTGGCTGGTGATGTATTCAAGGGCCTGCCAGCGTGTCCAGAGATTGACCTTATTGCCTACTTTGGCGTTGCCGGCGACTGCACCGATCTTTGGATTGGCGAAGAGCGGGACGAGGCGGCCTACGGCGTCATGAGCAATGACGGTGTCGGCGTCGATGCCGACATAGATTTCTTCGTCGATGTAGGGAAGCGCGTGGTTCAGCGCTTCAGCCTTGCCGGCATTTGGCTTGGTGAGTACGGTGAGGCGACCGGAGGCGATGTCGGCTGGATAGGCGTTACGCGCAACTTCATACGTTTTGTCGGATGAGCCGTCATCGACAACGATGATGCGCAGGTTTTTGTAGTTCGACATCATGACCGAGCGAATAGTCCGCACGATGACTTTTTCTTCGTTATAGGCAGGAATGACCACGGCGACCTTCGGCTGATAGCCGGGAGGCGCGTAGTTCTTTCTGGTACGCAGGCGGTCGATGATGGCGCAGATGCCGAGGATGATGAGGCGAGCACTCATCAGGATGTCGCCGATGAAGAAGACGCCGATGATGAAGTTGTTGAAGACATCGACGAAAAAGAAGGTGACGGAGTCTGCCCGGGCCTGCCAACGTTGATGCGGGGTGAGGGGAGGCATGACTTCTGCGCGGGTTTTACCGAGAAGCTCCGACACCGGAACGATCTGATAGCCGTGTGCCCGGAGCGCGGTGATGAGCATGGGCAGCGCGGCTACGGTAGCGGAGCGGTCGCCGCCGCCGTCGTGCATGAGGATGACGGAACCTTTGGTCCACGGGCGGACCTTCATATCGGCGATGGACTGAAAGACGCCGTCGGTAATCTCCTGTGGAGTTTTGCGGGGATGCTCATCCCAGTCGTTGGTATCGATCTTGTTGCCGAGGATGACATACCCCATGCTCTGAATGCGGGCGACAGGCGCGGCCTGGTCATTCGTATCCGGTTCCTGATCGATGGAGTATGGCGGACGGAAGTAGAGCGGCTGTACGCCGAGTTTAGCGGCGAAAAGGCGTTCGGTGAGATTGAGTTGCAGATCGACCTGAGCGTTGGAGATGTCGCTGATGTCGGGGTGGGTGAAGGTATGGTTGCCGATCTCGTGGCCTTCGCGATAGACCCTCTGCATAAGGCCCACGTTGTTTTCGGCGACTTCGCCGATCATCAGGAATGTGGCATGGACATTATATTTTTTGAGGATGTCCAGAATCTTCGGGGTCCATTCGGGGTCGGGGCCGTCGTCGAAGGTAAGAGCGATTTTGTTGGGATGGTAACCGTACTGCTGGACGGTGTAGGAGAGCGGCAGAGAGTCCATGGTCTCGTCCGTAATCTCACGATAGTTCGCAGGAATGGAAGTATCGTCATCCATGGTGACAGTGCGATGACCGACCTGCGGGTTGCGGGTGATGCGAAGAATATCGCCGCTGCCTTCGGTATCGACGTCATAGCCAGGCTCAACAACAGCCAGGTCTTTTACCGGGTCGGCTTTAGTTGGATAGTCCCAGATATTCCAGAGAGAGTTATCTTCGGAGCCAAGGCGCCAGAGAGCAAAGGTTTCCAGGCCAAGAGCGCGAGCGGCGCGCATCTCGTTAAGCACTGTTACAGCGTCAAGAAACCAGACCTGATGACGGACGTGGGCGTCTTCGTCGTCATAGGCAAAGTGGACGTTGAGGGAGTCGTCGTCGAGCTGGACGTCGGCCCCGGAGTCGTATGCTTCCTGCCATGCCTCCTGCGTGGACAGATTGTCTGAGGAAAGGACGCGGGACGGTACGGCTTTTATGCGCTTTCCGTGCTCGTGGCTGGCGGGTATCGGCATCGACATCGTCCAGTCGTAGCCGTAGCTGCCGATGGCGCAGATGATCTTTTGCTTAGGGACGACACGGAGGACATTTTTCAGATTGGCGATGAACCAGTCCTGTGGAGCGATAGGGCCGGGACCGCTGTCGGTCTGGTGCTGGTCGTAGTTCATCAGAAGCAGACCGTCGGAGTTGTCGGCGATGAACTTGAGGTTGTAATCATCGTCTCCTACGGGGGTGTTCACGTAAAGACGAAGATGGCGGGGATGGAAGTCCTGATAGAGCGCAGCGACCAGAGCGTTGTAGCCCGGCTGGGCGGCGGTGGGGATCTCTTCAAAGTCCAGCGAGATGCCGTGATAGCTGGGGTTTGCGGCGAGAAAGGCATCAATCTGTTTGATGAAGTTTGCTCGAGCAGTTTCGTTTTCGAGGAAGTCGCCGATGGATGGAAGAAAGATGCTTTGTACAGGGTCGTAGTTATTGACCAGTGGAAAGACTTCGGTATCGACGTGATTGGCGGCGATGGTGCGGGCGACTTTGGATTCCTGATCGACTGGGTGGACAACTCCATTTTCGACGACGGAGAAGGCGCGATTGTCTTCGGTGTAGGAGGTGAGATTGCCCTCCGGTGTGACGACATGCAGCCACTCAGGAAAGAGCAGGTCGAGTTGCTTGATGTGCTGCTTCAGCGATGAGTAGCTGGCAGGGTCCCACTCGACGTAGTAGGCGGCACGCAGACCTTCGCCGGAGTTGAGGGTTACGTCGGATGGTTTCAGGTTGCTCTTACGATGTGCGGAGCGTCTCGCCCGCTGAGCACTGCGAGTGGTGGAGACGCGTGTTTTCGCGAGCGCGCGGTAATTTTTTTTCTGAGTCTGGAGCGAAAGCTCGGGCAGCGGCTTCATCCGCAGGAGGCCGACAAGAAAGATGGTGATGAGCAGAAAGCCGACTAAAGCCGAGATGTCCAGAATCCGGCGCAGCCTCTTCCAGCGTTTGCGATTCGGATCGTAGAAGATTTGCCTGGTCATTGAGGAGGGCGGACTGTATCAATCGTATGCAGCGGAAGGGTTTGAGTCAACGCAGCAAATGGGTTGGACATCATCCACAGTATGATGCACATACATGGTTCGTAGAGAGTATCGGCGATGGCTATGGGGTGGGTTGGCGGTGGCGCTGGGACTGGTGCTGCGGCTATGGTTTGTTGCCCATACGGCGCGCATCGATGGCGATACGCTGCTCTACGGCGACATCGCAAAAAACTGGTTGGAACAAGGGATTTACGGACTTACCCAGGCAGGCCACGTGGCGCGTCCGACGCTGATCCGGCTGCCGGGTTATCCGTTGTTTCTGGTGGCGTGTTTTCGCATCTTTGGCATTGAGCACTACACAGCGGTGATGTATGTGCAGGTTGCAGCCGACCTGTTGACGTGCGTGATTGCCGGGCTGCTGGCGGGGAGGCTATTTGGGCAGCGGGCGGGAATGGCTGCATTGTGGATGGCTGCGCTGTGTCCGTTTACGGCGAGTTATGTTTCTGCGCCGCTGACAGAGACATTGAGCTTGCTATGCATTGCGCTGACGTTTTATGGACTGGAGCGATGGCGCGTGGCTGGTTGCGGTCTGAACCGATGGCTCTGGTTGATGGCTGGGGCGATGTCGTATGCGCTTTTACTGCGTCCGGAGCAGGGGCTTCTGGCGGCAGCGGTTTTTCCGGCGATGCTGTGGATGGTGTTGCGTTCGCCGGGACGGCAGAAGCGGGCTGTATGGCCGGTGGTGCTTGCTGCGGTGTGTGTTGTGCTTCCGCTGGCACCGTGGACGGCACGTAACTGGCGTTCGTTTCATCTGGTGCAGCCATTAGCGCCGCGGTCTGCGACTGATCCGGGAGAGCTGGTGCCGGTGGGCTTTCAGCACTGGTTCCGGAGCTGGGCGATCGACTATGCTTCGACCGAAGATGTGTATTGGAACTACGACGGCGATGCGGTGGAGATCAGCGACATTCCTTCGCGCGCGTTTGATACTGAGGAGCAGTATGTCCAGACGGACGCTCTGCTGAAGCAATATAACGAGACCGATAATGCGACGCCTGCCTTTGATGCGCAGTTTGAGGCACTGGCGCGCGAACGCATTGCCGACGATCCGATTCGCTATTACATTGCGCTGCCGGTGGCGCGGTTTCTGGATATGCTGCTGCGTCCGAGGACGGAGATGCTGCCGCTTTCTCTGGACTGGTGGCGCTGGAGCGAGCATCCGCAGGAGTCGCTGTTTGATATCAGCTATGCGGCGCTGAATCTGGGGTATCTGGTTGTGGGGGGAGTGGGATTCTGGCTGTGGCGGCGAAGAGGCGGCGTGACGGCGCTGGGATGGTCGATGATGGCGTTTGTGCTGCTGCGAAGCGCAGTGTTGCTGACGCTGGACAACTCAGAGCCGCGCTACACGCTTGAGTTCTTCCCGGTAATTTTTGTATGGGCGGCGTTGGTATTTGTTCGCGCTAACGACGATCGATGGTCGTCTTTTTGTCGGTCTTAATGGCAAAGGGTTTGGTGTTGACCGACTGGTTATAGCGGATGTTGGTGAAGTAGGTGGTGCGCTGGTCTTCCGAAGGTGTGAAGAATTGCTGCTTCAGAGAGATGCCGCGAACAGGATCGACCCAGATGACGACGTGAGTGAACATGTTGCGCACGTTAGGATCTTTGGAGACCAGATTGAGCTTGGTGGTGGTCACCATTTTTGAGCCGTCATTGATGGGCTCAGTCCCCATATCGGTGATGTCCCATGCTTTGGCAAGTTCGGTGCCGCTGCCACCGAAGCCGAGGGTCAGAAAGCTCTCGTACTGCGCTTTGTTGTTGCCGGCGCTGAGAATGGTCAGATGGTCAGCATTGGGCTCAAACATCCTGAGGGTACCGTTTTTGTACTCGATCACCTTGGCCGCAGGCGGGTTGATCTTTGCGCCCATCTGGAGGCCGGAGCCGTTTTTGAGGAAGTAAATCGTGCCGTTCTGTGTGGTGGTCTCTTTGACGACGCGCTCGTACATGTCCCAGCGGAAGTCGGCCTCGGCAGACTTGAAGCGAGTGCTGGCCTGGTCCATCTGATGAAGAACGGTAGTGAGATCGCCTGATTTGGGTTGAGCAAAAGAGGATGCTGGCGAGATAAGGAGCGCGGCGGCAGGGAAGAGAAGCGTTGCTGCAACACGGCGGATCGATGTCATGCGTTAAATTCTCCGGTAGATTGGATGCATCCAAAGGGCTTTCGCGCCAACCAGACGTCTCTAGGCAATTTTCTCAGAAGTTGAAGAGATTGGCTCTTTCCGATGGTCCTTCCCGGGAATTTCCTGAACCGTCATCGTTGCAAGGGTTGCCTTGCGGAGTGATGGATTGACTCGGCCCTCCAGTACGGCGAAGACCCGTTCCTGTTCTTTGCGGATGGCGTCCATGTTTTCTTCAATTGCCTGATCGGAGTTGCAGTAGGGATGGATGGCGTTGGAGAAAGATATGGTGACAGTGCCGTCATGCTCGAGGTTTGTACGATAGGTCACGATGCGAGCCCCAAGATGGCCAGCCAAAACCAGGAGATCGGGATGTGTCTTGCCACCGGCGAAGCTATCGAGTGTGCAGGCGACGAGGCCATTTCTGCGCAGGATGCTCCGTATCCGGAGCAGGGAGACTGGACCGGGACTTACGGCGGGAATGCCATCGTTCAGACCTGTAGCCTGCATTCCATATTTTGAAGAGAGAATGCTCGCGTCTCCTACGGCAAGCTCAGGTCTATGTCCGGAGAGAATTGCGGCACGCAACAACATGCGGAGGAATGGCACATGGGTGCCACAAAGGATAATTCCGCCTTTGTCTGAGGGAAGGGGTGCCAGCAGTTCGGCATCATTGATCTGGAGTGGAACCGGAAAAGGCCCGATCTTTGAAAGCTCAATCAGGAAATTTTCCAACATCCAGGCTTTACACAGGCCCGGATTCTGGTTTCCGAGAGCGGAAGCAATGCCGGCGTGCCAGCGACTCATGACGACGGCCCCACGAAACCAGTACTTTGAGGGCAGCAAGGCGGCCAGCAATCGTACTCGACGACTAAAAGAGACCTGATTCGACAGGAATTTCGTGAACTGCCAGAGGAGCATGGCCTGGGAGACCTCCGTGGAGCAGGATTAGGGGAAACCCGGCGTATTGGCGATGTCGCTCTAGTGGTTTGTAGCTACGCCGCGAGTCAATCTATGATCGCCATTCATTTCTCGATGGCTGTTGTACATAGATTGATGCGGAGCGCAGAAGGAAGGTTTTTCGCGCAGCAATGGTCGCCAGGTTACAGAGAAGTCCCGCGACTTGTGTCAGTCTCAAGAAAAGCCAGAGAAATGTAATTCAATCCCCTGATATTTATGAAGGTTAGCGAGTTACCCAGGCGTTATAGGCGATGATCTTTCCATTAGCGTCGCGGACAGGTTGGTAACGTTCCAAGGTAACCTGGCCGGAAATTGGTTCGATGAGTTGCAGGATCGCATCCCGGCGTTCGCTGTCGTTTGTGGCGTTGCCGAGGTCTTCGGCACGAATCTGATAGACGAACTCATCGGCATTGTCGCTGCCACCGGTACTTTTGACGATGACTTCGCTGGACTGCAGTGAAACATTTTCAACCGGCTTATCTTTGAAGTCGATAAAGCGCGGAGCAACAAAAAGGAAGAGCAGTATCAGCGTCACCATGACGTCGTAATGAAAGCTGCCACGCTCGTAGGTCCAGAAGAAATAGCTGCGAAGGAGTTTGAACATGGTTACTGTACCTCAGGGGCTAAAGCCACGGCCATTTCTACTGAGTGATGCGGCACAGCTAAAGCCGTGCCCTTAACAAGGGCTACATCCATTATTGCCGTTCCCTGCGCGTGATGACAGTATCACCGTTCATGTACGGGATGAGGGCTTCAGGGACGCGGACGGTTCGATCGGCCTGCTGATAGTTTTCAAGAATGGCGAGATAAGTACGGCCTACGGCGAGGCCGCTGCCGTTGAGCGTATGAAGAAACTCCGTCTTCTTTGCGCCGGAGGGACGATAGCGGATGTTGGCGCGGCGGGCCTGGAAGGCCTCGAAGTTTGAGCAGGAAGATATTTCACGATAGAGGCTCTGGCCGGGGAGCCAGACCTCGAGGTCGTATGTTTTAGCCGAAGCGAAGCCCATGTCGCCGGTGCAGAGCAACATGCGGCGATAGGGAAGGCCGAGCCTTTCGAGCACGGCTTCAGCATTGCGGGTGAGGCGCTCGTGCTCTTCGTTGGACTTTTCAGGCGTGGTGAACTTGACCAGCTCGACCTTCTGAAACTGGTGCTGGCGGATCATGCCGCGGACATCTTTGCCATAGCTTCCCGCTTCGCTGCGGAAGCAGGGGGTGTAGGCACAGTAAGAGACGGTGAGCTGGGCTTCGTCGAGGACCTCGTCGCGAAAGAGATTGGTGACGGGAACTTCGGCGGTAGGGATGAGCCAGTGGTCGCTGTCCTGATACTCGCCTGCGGTGTAAGGGCCTTTGTCGTCGCAGTGGAAGAGGTCTTCGGCGAACTTGGGAAGCTGGCCGGTGCCGAAGAGCGATTTGGAGTTGACCATGTAGGGCGGCAGGACTTCGGTGTAGCCATGCTCGCGGGTGTGCAGGTCGAGCATGAAGTTGGCGAGGGCACGTTCGAGGCGTGCTCCCTGGCCGTAATGGACGACGAAGCGCGAGCCGGAGATCTTGGCGGCGCGGTTAAAGTCGAGGATGCCGAGGGCTTCGCCCAGTTCCCAGTGCGGTTTGGGGGCGAAGTCGAACTTCGGCTGCTCTCCCCAGGTCTTTTCGACGCGGTTGTCGTGCTCGGACTTGCCGACGGGGACATCATTCTGGGGGAGATTGGGAACGGTCTGGAGCATCTGGCGCAGACGTTCGTCGGCTGCTGCTGCAGTGGCTTCGAGAGATTCGACTTCGGATTTAAGGGCGCGGGTTTGCTCAGTTTGTGCGGAGGCATCGGAGCCTGCTTTGCGCAGGGCGGCGATCTCTTCGGTAAGCTTGTTTCTCTGTGCTTTTAGCGTTTCGACGCGAGTGATGGCGTCGCGGCGCTGCTGGTCTACTTCAGTAAAACTGCCAAGCGCAGTAGCGGGATCCATGCCGCGTGCACGAAGCTTTTCCTCCACCAGGGGCAGATTTGCCCGCATAAATCCAAGATCGATCATTTGAAATTTATTTTAGCGTCTTGTGTATGGATATGGATTTTTGAATGGGAATGGTTTGATCCCTGTTGGAAGGAATAGAAAGCTTGTGGGATCGATTGAAGGGTGAGACTATGGCTGACGTGTCTAAGCTGAAAATTTCGGCTATTTGTGCCACAGCTTCAGTTGTCAGCTATTTGTGGGTGATTATTCGTGGCGATGCTATATGCGCCAGCGACTTTACTGCATGCCTCATTGTTGCCTTCGCTGGATTTGGCTTGGCGGCGATTATTTTCTTAATAGTTGGCATTATCGGTGCCTTTCGACGTAACGATGCAAGCATTTACCCAAATTGACTTGTTTCGGATTTGGAGAAGTGGCGCAACGCAAATACGATTAGGGGTGGATCAAACAAATACAGGGGTTTCTCCACTGCGCCGTGCGATAAAGCCACACGGCTCCGGTCGAAATGACGTTTAGGAGTTCGATGAGCACGGCAAATCATAAAAGTCCTGATATGCGGGTGACGGTCGCGGGAATCGAACTGCGCTCGCCGGTGATTGCGGCCAGTGGGACTTTTGGCTACGGCCTTGAGTTTGAAGAGATTGTTTCATTGGATCGGATTGGCGCGCTTGTTACTAAGGGATTGTCGCGGGAGCCGATGGCGGGCAATCCTGCTCCGCGGCTGATTGAGACCCCGGCAGGCATGATTAACGCTATCGGGCTGCAGAATGTCGGGGTGCAGGCTTTTCTGGCAGAGAAGCTTCCCAAGTTGCGGAAGATTGAGGGTGCGGTGGTGATAGCGAATGTCTTCGGCTTCACCATTGAGGACTGCATTGCGGTGATTGAAGCTCTGAATGATGCCGAAGGCATCGCGATGTACGAGCTGAATGCGAGCTGCCCGAATACAAGCCACGGAGGTATGGTCTTTGGGACAGATCCGGCGCTTCTGCATGAATTGACGGCGCGATGCAAGAAGGCTGCAAAGCGTCCGCTAATGGTGAAGTTGTCGCCGAATGTGACCAGCATTGCGAAGATGGCAAAGATGGCCGAAGACGGTGGCGCGGATGCGATCTCGCTGGTAAACACCTTTGTTTCGCTGGCGATTGACCTGGAGACCCGGAAGCCCAGAATTGCGAACGTGACGGGTGGGCTATCAGGACCGGCGATCAAGCCGATTGCGGTGCGCATGGTGCATGAGGCATCACGCGCAGTAAAGATTCCTGTGGTGGGGTTGGGTGGAATTGCGCGGGCTGAGGATGCGGTGGAGTTCATGCTGGCCGGCGCTACTGCGGTGCAGGTGGGGACTGCGAGCTTCGCCGATCCCAGAGCGGTGGAGAACATTGCCAATGGGCTGAAACGCTGGTGCTCAAGGCATGATGTAAGCGAAGTGCGATCGCTGACGGGCGGTTTGCAGGTGTAGGGAATACGTCGATAAGGCTGCTCTTTCCTTTTGCCTCACTGCTCTCAGGGTAAGATGTTGCTGTTTTCTAGTTCATAACCCAAACAAACTGGAGCAGCGACTATGTTGAATCAACTTAATCGGCGGAGCTTTCTCAAAACCATTGGTGCGGGCGCGGTAGTTGCTACAGGAATAGAAGCTTTGGGAAGCTTACCGATGAATGCACAGGCGGCATCATCTTCAAAGACTGCTCGTCTTTTTTCCGGCTGCTGCGCCTATACCTATCGCAATGCTTTCAAGAAAGGCTTCACGCTGGAAAAGTTCATTGAGAAGGCAGTCGATATGCGTCTTGATGCGGTGGACATGACGGTCTATTACATGAAGTCCACCGATCACGGATACATTGAAAATCTTCGCTGGCTTGCCTATAAGCATGCAGTGGCTTTCTCCGGCGCGGCATGTGGCGTAAGCATGGTGGCGGCCGATCCGGCGAAACGTGCGGACGCTCTGGTCCAAATCAAGAAGTGGATCGATGTTACGGACCGCCTTGGCGCATCCCACCTTCGAATTTTTGCAGGTCCGCTGCCCAAAGGGAGCTCGTTGCCGGACGCTACAGGATGGGTGGTTGAAACGATGAAGGCGGCCAGCGATTATTCCGGCAGCAAAGGCATCATGGTTGGTCTTGAAGACCACTATGGAGTTTCACAAAGCGCCGAGGTATGCCTTGAGGTGATGCATCGCGTGAACTCGCCCTATGCAGGCATCAACCTAGACATTACGCACTTCGACAAGAAGGCAGGAGACCCATACGAACAGATCGCCTCGTGTATTCCGTATGCCACTAATACGCATATTCGGACCAAGTTTGATGATGGCACTCCCATTGACATGGACCGGGTCTGGAAGATGTTCGCGGATGCGGGATTCAAGGGCTATATGTCGTATGAAGGCGAAGAGATGGACACCCCCGGAATTCCGCCGACAATTGCTGAAATTCAGCGCCTCTGCAGGAAATATTCGAGCGTATAGGCTCGGGAGCGAAGAAACAGCGGAACTGAGAATTGAAGGAGCGAAGAGGGAATGATAAGGCTCCCAGACGATTGTGGATAAAATAGAAGGTAATGACCCCCTCTCATTCTGCTCCGACTGCTCCTGTGGTTGACTTTCGCCCCATTCGCCGCGCTCTCCTCTCAGTAACGGACAAGACTGGACTTGTCGATTTTGCGCGAACGCTTGCCTCCTACAATGTGGACCTTATCTCGACGGGAGGAACGGCCCGCGCGCTGCGTGATGCCGGATTGCCGGTACGCGATATCAGCGATTTGACAGGGTTTCCGGAGATGCTGGATGGGCGCGTGAAGACGCTGCACCCGAAGGTGCATGGCGGCATTCTGCATATGCGCGGAAATGCCGAGCATGAAGCATCGGTGGAGGAGCATGCGATTGAGCCGATCGATATGGTGGTGGTCAATCTGTATGCGTTTGAAAAGACCGCACAGAAGCCGGGCGTGGCCTTTGCCGATGTGATTGAGAATATCGACATTGGCGGGCCTTCGATGGTGCGCTCGGCGGCGAAGAATTTTGCTGACGTAGCAATTGTGACTTCGGCGGGAGACTATGGCACGCTCACTGAAGAGCTGAAGGCCAATAAGGGTAGCCTGAGCCGTGGGACACGATGGAAGCTGGCCAAGCAGGCTTTTGCCGTGACTGCAGCATACGATGCTGGCATTGCGACAGCGCTCGAGAGCATTGAGGAGCCAAGCGGGGCGGCAGTCTTTTCGAAGGAGCTGCCACATGCGATCCGGATTATTGAACCGCTGGCAAAGACGCTTCGTTATGGCGAGAACCCGCATCAGAAGGCGGCGCTCTATGTCGATGGAAGCGGCAAAGGAATCGCCGGTGCCGAGCAGTTGCAGGGCAAAGAACTTAGCTACAACAACCTGGTTGACCTTGATGCATGCTGGGACCTGGTAAGTGAATTCGATGAGACTGCGGTAGCGATTATCAAACACACCAATCCGTGCGGCGCTTCGACGGGAGCAACTGTACTGGAGGCTTACAAGCGAGCACTTGAGGCTGATCCCGTCTCGGCTTTTGGTGGCGTGATTGGAATTAATCGCGAGGTGGATGGAGCGGCTGCGGAAGAAATTGCGAAGCTGTTTGTCGAGGCAATTGTTGCGCCCTCGTTTACACCTGAGGCGGTAGAACGGTTTGCAGCCAAGAAAAATCTGAGGCTGGTGAAGATTGTTCCGGCGGATACTCAGCGAATGCTGAAGCAGGTCTCCGGCGGGCTGCTGGTACAGGATGCAGACCGGCTAAAGATTACCGAGGCTGAGTTGAAGATGGTAACTGAACGCAAGCCGACGACTGAAGAGTTGCGGGCGCTGTTGTTTGCGTGGAGTATCTGCAAGTACGTGAAGTCGAACGCAATCGTTTATGCGCGGTTTGCCGATGGACACGGGCAGACGGTCGGAATTGGCGCAGGGCAGATGAGCCGCGTGGATGCAGCGAAGTTCGGAGCAATGAAGGCGGTGCTTCCGCTGGCCGGGACTGTGGCCGCATCCGATGCATTTTTCCCGTTCCCAGATGGGCTGGAGACGGTTGCGCAGGCTGGCTCTACTGCCGTGATTCAGCCGGGTGGCTCCGTCCGTGACGCTGAAGTGATTGAAGCTGCAAATCGTTTAGGAGTAGCGATGGTGTTTACTGGTGTTCGCCATTTCCGGCATGGATGAGGACTATAATCAGCCCGGCGTCTGGCAATGCATCCAAACACCAGGCGGAGCCGTCTAACCTCTGTCTTTCGTACTCGCAAGGGATTCGGTCCAGAGTTTTGACAATATAGAAAGCACATTACGATGACCTTGTTTTTACGTGCCTCGTCTCTTCGTCCTTTCCGGGTTTTTCCGGCGGCCGCTTTGTTGCTTGTCGCGCCTTCACTGCTGGGTCAGGGCAAGGCAAAACCTTCGTCCACTCAGGTTTCTGCTCCTGCGGTTCCCGATCATGCATCGTCGTACTACCATTATGGGCTGGCCCATCTGTATGAGGATATGGCGATCAGCCAGGGCCGCTCCGATTATGCGACACAGGCAGTGGAAGAGTACAAGCTGGCGCTGAACGCAGACCCAAATTCGGAACTGCTGCAGGATGGCCTGGCGAACCTATATTTCAGAATCGGACGCATTCGCGAGGCGGTAAGTACAGCTCAGGACCGTGTTGCCAAAGATCCTAACGATGTTAAAGCTCATGAGCTTTTGGCCAAGATATATCTGCGATCGCTGGGAGATATGCAGAGCTCGCAGTCTGGACAGATGTTGAAGCTGGCAATATCTGAATACGAGAAACTGGCTCAACTGAAGCCCAAGGACGTTGAGACACATCTTCTGCTGGGGCAACTTTACAGTTTGAATCATGATTCCGTTGGGGCCGAGGCGCAGTTCAAGCTGGCACAGAAAATCGATGCGAATTCTGAAGATGTTGCGCTGAATCTGGCGCGACTGTACAGCGAAGAAGGAAATCCGAAGCGTGCGGCCGATGTGCTGAACGGGATTCCGCAGGATGATCGGAGCGCTCGCATTGAGTATGCACTGGGCGCCACTTATGACCAGTTGAGGGACCCAAAGGACGCGGCGGCGGCTTATCAGCGTGCGTTGGATATTGAGCCGAATAGTCTGGATTCGCAGCGCGGCCTGGCGAATGCGCTGCTGGCGCAGGGAAAGCTGGATGATGCGCTGAAGCTGTTCAACCAGATCGTTGCCGACGAGCCGCAGGACGCTCAGTCGCAGATTCATATCTCGGAGATCGAGCGCAGGCAGGGACACTACAACACGGCGCTCGCTACGCTGGAGAAGGCAAAGAAGCTGGCGCCGGACTCGCTTGAGCTGAGCTACAACGAAGCGCTCATTTACGACTCCCTGGGCCGCTACGATGAAGCAACTGGCGTTTTGACCAAGCTGGTGACAGACACTGCCCATGCGGATGGCAAGTACACCGATGGGGAGAAGTCAAACCGCGCCATCTTTCTGGACAGGCTGGGCATTATCTATCGTGAGCAGAACAAGACGGCGGAAGCGGTCGATGCTTACAAACAGATGGCGGCGATGGGCGGAGACTATGCCAAGAACGGGTATCAGGGTCAGGTCGATGCCTATCGTGATGCGCATATGTGGAAGGAGGCGACCGCAGCCGCAGCCGCAGCCGCGAAAGCGCAGCCGAAAGATCACGGCGTGCAGTTGATGTATGCCGGTCAGCTTGCCGATACCGGGCAGGCCGATCAGGGAATTGCCTTGGCGAAGGCGCAGCTTTCTCCTACTGGCACGACGCCGGATGATCGCGATACCTACCTTGCTCTGGCGCAGATTTATACCCGGTTGAAGCGCTGGCCGGATGCAGCGGCAGCACTGGACAATGCTTCGGGACTGGCCAAGAAGCCTGACGAGAAACTATATGTCTACTTCCTGCGCGGGGTGCTGGCAGACCGGCAGAAGCATTATGACGAGGCTGAGGCAGAGTTCCACAAGGCCCTGGCAATCGATCCAAACAACGCGACCATTCTGAACTATCTGGGCTACATGCTTGCCGATCGCGGTGTGAAACTGCCAGAGGCGCTGGTGATGATTCGCAAAGCGGTTGAGCTTGATCCGCAGAACGGCGCATATCTCGACTCGCTGGGCTGGGTTTACTTCAAGTCAGGGCAGTACGCTCTCGCGGAAGAGAACCTATTGAAGGCGAGCCAGCGTATCAGCACCGATCCTACGGTCCATGACCATCTGGGCGAGGTGTATGAGAAGACCGGCAACCTGAAGATGGCGGTCGAACAGTGGCAGCGATCGATGTCAGAGTATGCGCATTCCTTGCCGGCGGATGCTGATCCTGCCGATGTTGCTAAAGTGCAGCACAAGCTGGAAAATGCGCGGGTGAAGCTGGCCAAGGTAACAGGGACGAAGTAAGGTCTGCTTGCTCCATCCGTTACACTCAAACCAGCCATGCTGATGGACCTGCATCGTTGCGCTGTTACTGAGACACCAGATGATCCTCTATTGGAGCGCGCTTATCCAGCACCGGTGCGCCTGTCTCGAACTCCTTTTCAACGTGACCGGGAGCGCATTGTGCAGTCGCGGGCATTCCGCCGGCTCGCTGGGAAGACGCAGGTGTTTACCAGCCGTGCTTCCGACCATTTCCGCAGCCGGTTGACCCACACCATTGAAGTGGCGCAGATTGCGCGTGCCTGCGCATCACAGCTTGGACTGAACGAAGACCTGGCCGAGGCGCTTGCACTGGCACATGACATTGGGCATCCTCCATTTGGCCATGCAGGGGAGCGTGCGCTGGACCAGTGCCTGCGTCAGCATGGACGACGGTTTGACCATAATCTCCATGCGTTGCGCATCGTGGAGCATTTTGAGCTGCGGTATGCGGCGCATCGGGGGCTTAACCTGACGCTCGGTGTGCGCGAAGGGATCATCAAGCACTCGCGTGATTACAGCGTTGAGGAATATCCGGAACTGGCAGAGTACATGCTGGACCAGCGGCCTCCGCTTGAGGCGCAACTCATTGACCTGGTGGACGAGATTGCGTATCTCACTGCCGATCTCGACGATGGTGTGGAGTCGGGCCTGCTTGCGATTGGGCATATTCGCGATAATGTCGAGATTTTGTCACGATGTTATCGCGCGGTGGAGGAGCAGCATCCTGGGATAGAAGAAAAGTATCTGTTCAGTGAAGCGCTGCAACTGATGCAGAATGTGCTGACCGATGATTTGATTGCAACGACACGAAAAAACGTCGAGGCAATTGGAGCTGAGAGCCTTGCGGATATCCGCAAGCATCCGGAACGGCTGGCTACGTTTTCTCCTGATGCAGAAGCTGAGCGCCAACAGGAGAAGCGCTATCTCTACGAGACGCTTTACACCTGTCCTGCTCTTGAAAACGAGCATGACAAGGCAGAAGAAGTAGTTACGGCGCTGTTCAACTACTGGATTGATAATCCGGAGGAGTTGCCGCAAGGGCATTTCGAGGGGATTGAGAGCGAAGGGCTTGCAAGAATTGTCGCCGACTACATTGCCGGTATGACCGACAGCTTTATTTTGCTGCAATATGCGCAGGTTAAGCGCGCGATCAGGCGTTAGAGCTTCGTTATGAAGATCGCTCCCTTGGCTGCGCCCCAGGCTGGTATGAAACGGGTTCGGCCCTCCAAATTTCAGATACTATGCTTCATGAAATCGGCTTTCGTTGAACACACTCTCAGCGGCTAGAGAGGCTCTCATTCCAAATGTATTGTTGGTATTTCCTGCAAAACGCAGATTCCTTCGGGAATGACAAACAAATGGGGCTACACGGTAGCGGAAAGCTATAGAGCCGCTTTTGCAGACGATCCATTTGCGGCACGGCTGAAGCCGTTCCCTTAACGAAAGCTAATTGCAGCCACGGATCATGCTGAGATAGATCAGGGAAAGCACGATGGAACCGGCAATTCCAATGGCGAAGAGTGGAGCGGTGTCCTGAGTCTGCGATTTTGTATTTTCTTCAGGACGGAGCGGGTTGTAGTTGATGGAAAAGGTGTGGCCTTGTTCAAGATAGGTAGGCGACGTGAACTCACCGGTATGGCTCTTGCCATGGGCGTAGTAGCTAAAGCCGATGAGGAAGCGGTTTTTGTCGATGGGGATTCCGAGGGTAAGGGTATTCATGCGGGAGAACCGGTATTTGCATGAAGTGACCCGGGCCGTCGTTTCAAGCCATGCGGGAGAGGGAACCGTGCGCTTCATGCGCGGATATGCCCGGAGTGGACGCGCTGGACGCCGGCTGTATTGAATGCGGCATTGGTTTCGGTGACAGAGTTTTGCAGATCGACTGGGCGAGTGGCGTCTTCAATGACGAGGCACTCGAATCCAAGAGCGGTGCCATCGATTGCAGAGAAGCGGACGCAAAAATCATAGGCCAAGCCGCAGAGAAAGAGCCGATGCAGCTCGCGCTCGCGAAGATACCCGGCGAGGCCGGTTGAGGTGAAGTGGTCATTCTCCAGAAAGGCAGAGTATGCGTCGATGTGGCGTCGGAAACCTTTGCGGAGAATGAGTTCTGCCTCGGAAAGATCGAGAGAGGGATGAAAATCGGAGCCGGAGGTGCTTTGAATGCAGTGCTCGGGCCAGAGAGTCTGGGGTCCGTAGGGTGCCTGGATAATGTCGAAGGGCTTTTTGCCGGGATGCGTCGAGGCGAAAGAGATATGACCGGCGGGATGCCAGTCCTGGGTGAGGATGACGTGCTCAAACTTCCTGCCAAGCGAGTTGATGAGGGGAATTACCTGATCCCCCTGCGGGATCGCGAGGGACCCTCCGGGGCAGAAATCGTTCTGCACATCGATGACCAGAAGCACATCGCCGGACTGTGGCGTAATTGTCATCGTATTAATCGTACTGCGTTTCGGTGTAGTTAGCAGGTGATGGAACTCGTCATAGGACGTTTTGCTTATTTGCGGTGAAACGTATCTGTTCTGATTCCGTCAGTATGAGGATGATGCCGTTTCACGCGCATACGGCATAGAGTAAAGATGTGGTCGGGAAAAAGGGCGAAAAGATATTGCGTTGTAGATTGATTCAATTGCTGATGACTGCTGTGGTTGGGATTGCTTTGACTGGGACCCTGATGATTGTTCCGGCCGGTCTCGCTGCGCAGACTGCAAAGAACACCCATTCCAAAAAGGCAACTACGAAAAAGAAGACAACGACGAAGAGCCGAAAGTCGACGTCGAAGAAATCGTCTGCACATACGGCAAAAAAGAGTTCTACGCACAAGACTTCAACGAGCAAAAGGCATGTTACAAAAAGGCGCCATCACGCTGCTCCCAAGTCGACGGCACAGAGTCGGAAGCTGACCAGTGCATTTCATGCTACGGAAAAGCTGCGCCCGATGGCACAGCAGTTGATTGCCACTCGCTCGGCAGCAGCTTATCGCGGAGTTGAGAGTTACGCCAAAGCGCATCCAGGAGAAGGAGCGGCAGCAGCGTATCTCGCTCTGGGCCATGCGTACATGCTGGACCATCGCTATATCGAGGCTGCGGATGCCTATCGTCAGGCTGCGAAAAGTGGAAAAGCACTGGATGATTATGCTGATTATCTAGGCGCACAGGCCTCGTTGCAGGCAGGCAAACCTGCTGATGCAAACACTCTGCTCGATCACTTTGCAGATCGGCATCCTGAGAGCATCTTCAATGCAAGCGCACCGGTCCTGCTGGCCAATGCTTATATTCAACAGAACAATCCGCAAGCTGCGCTTCAGGTATTGCAGCCTATGGCGGATACAAAGCAGGGAGCGAATGTAAGTTTTCGCTTTGCTCTGGGCCGGGCGTATCAGCTATCGGGAAATGCAGCCAAGGCGACGACGATCTATCGCGGCATCTATGTCAACCAACCGCTAAGCTTTGAAGCAGGGCAGGCCCGGACGCAGTTGCAGGCTATGGGGACGCCACTGACAGCGGCTGAGCTTAAAACCCATGCTGATCGGCTATTTAATGCGAAGCGCTATACCGAGGCGGGCAATGAGTATCATGCCATTGCGCAAAACAATAGCGGATTGAGCGCGACCGATCTGGACGTATTGAAGGTGTATGCCGCTGTCTGCGACATGAAGATGAAGCACATCAGTCGCAAACAGGTAGAACAACTGCCGGAGCCGACGCCTGATGCTGCGGCGTTGAAGCTGTACATGCTATCGGAGCTTTCTCGCAGCGACAATGACGAAAAAGGGCATGATGCCCTGATTGCCGAGATGGTCAAGCGCTTTCCGACCAGCCGCTGGCTGGAAGAAGCGCTGTATTCGGGCGGCAATATGTATTTGCTGAAGCACGACGCCAAGCAGGCGACCTATCATTACGCGCTGCTTGTAAAGATGTTTCCCAACAGTGTTTATGCTCCTTCGGCGCACTGGCGCACAGCTTGGATGAACTATCGGCTGCGCAATTACGCCGAAGCAGCCCGGCTGATGGATGAGCAGATTCAGCAGTATCCTGCCAGCGTTGAGGCTTCAACGGCACTCTACTGGCGCGGACGTATCTATGAGGATGAGGAACACAACTTTGCGCAGGCGGTGAATTACTATCGCGCGCTCGCGGACAACTACAACAACTACTACTATGCCGATCTTGCCCGGCAGCGATTGAAGGTCCTAAAGAACCAAGCCGCGGATGCGCCTTCGCCAGTGCTGAGCGCGGTCCCGCAGCGCGACGTTCCGGACCTGACTGGAGAGCTGCCGGAGAACGATCTTCACCTCATCAAGGCCAGACTGCTGGCGAACGCGGGATTGAACGAATACATTCGGCCAGAGATTGAGGCGAGCACAACATCGGATGAGTGGGGCGCGCTGGCTCAGGCCGAGATTTATTCCTCCTATGGCGAGTACATGCGGTCAGTGCAGTCGATGAAGCAGAGTGGAATTCCGTTCTACTCCTTGCCGGTGGAACAGGTGCCAAAGATCTACTGGCATCTGCTATTTCCCCAGCCTTACTGGGCGGATATTGAGGCGCAATCGAAGAAGAACGGCCTTGACCCATACTTTGTTGCATCGCTGATAAGGCAGGAGTCGGAGTTCAATCCGGGGGCAGTGAGCCGTGCCAACGCGTATGGGCTGATGCAATTGCTGCCGTCGGTTGGAAAATCGCTGGCCAAGAAAGAGCACATGAGGCACTTCACGACGAGCGATCTGTTGAACCCCAAGGTGAATATTGAGCTTGGCACATTGAATCTTAAGTATGTGCTGGATCGATACAACGGACAGGCTGAGTATGCGCTGGCTGCATACAACGCAGGCGACACGCCGGTGCGACGGTGGATGTCGAGCAATGACTATAAAGACATTGCAGAGTTTGTCCAGTCGATTCCATATACGGAAACACGCGAATATGTGCAGGCGATTCTGCGGAATCGGGAGATGTATCGTGTGTTGTACCCGAGCAAGTGAGATGTTTACACTTCAAGGGGTGACCACGGATTGAAACGGAAACGTGGATAAAAGCAGATCCTCCCGCTGGCAAATTGCAGGGATTTTTCGCTCAGGATGACGGCGGAAAGGCGAAATAGAGGGGTCTCTCCGTTTCGGCCCTATGGGCCTTCGATCGAGATGACGTGAGTCTGAGGTTTGCATCTCAACAACTATTACGAACGTAAGACTGTTCTTCATTCTGCCAATACAGGTTCGGTTTTAGCGGCTGAACAGGACAACGGTGAGGGCGGCCAGCGCCAATGCGGGAGGCATGACGACAAAACCGGCCTTGAGGAACTTCCACGCACTGATGTTCATGCCTTCCTTGCGAATGGCGATCAGCCAGAGGATTGTTGCCAGCGATCCGGTGACGGAGAGATTTGGTCCAAGGTCGATGCCGACGAGGATGCTGTTGCGGAGCGCTCCTGTAATGTGCGCGGCCTTTACGCTGGTTGCGGCAATGAGTCCGAGCGGCAGATTATTTACCAGGTTTGTCCCGATGCCAAAGCCGAAGGCAGCCGCAAGCGCGGACGCGGTGGGAGGAAGTTGCTGGAGTGTGCGCAATGCCGCTGAGGAAAGATCGAGCGCTCCAACGCTGTTGATTGCTTCGACAAGAATAAAGAGGCCGGCAACGAGCGGGAGCACGCTCCATGAGACTCCGGAGAGGATTTTCGCAGGCCGGGTGCGTTCTCGTATCGAGATTGCAATGGCAATGCTGGCGGCAGAAAGAAATGTAGGCAGACCGAGATCTTTGCCCATTGCAGATGCGGTAAGGAGGACGGCGGCGACGATGAGAATGCCGCAAAGAGTGAGTCTTCCTGCTTCTGGCAAAGGAGGCGGCTCGACTACGCCTTCAATGCTGCCCTGCAACTCTTTGCGGCAGTACCAGCGCAATGCGAGATAGGTTGCAGCGATTGAAAGCACCGAAGCCAGAAGAAAGATGCGCAGCCATGCAGCCAGTGGCGGCATTCCGGTATGGAAGACGATCAGGTTTGCGGGATTTGAGATGGGAAGGACGAAGCTGGCGGCGTTGGCAATAAAGGCGCACACAAAGAGATAGGGCAGTGGTGTCGCCTTGGATTTTTTTGCTACGGCAAGAACGGCGGGAGTGAGCACAACGGCGGTCGCATCGTTGGACATAAAAATGGTAACAACGGTTCCGACGAGATAGATAAGGCCAAAAAGGCGCAGGCGCGAGCCTTTTGCGTGCTGGAGCGCAATTCCTGCAAGCCAGTCAAAGACACCATGCATCTGGGCGAGCTCTGCCAGCAGCATCATGCCGGCAAGAAACAGGTAGACGTCGGAACCTTCAGCGATGGCATGGCCAGCGAGACGCAATGGAACCAGGCGCAGGATGACAAGGAGCGCTGCGCCAGTGCCGATCCAGTAGACCTCGGCGATGTTGCGAGGGCGGACGAGCATCAGGATGATGCTGAGGCCGGCGATGATCCAGATGGCAATGTGCGCTGCGGGCATTGAGATGATTGTATGGAGAGACGGAAGAGAGCACACCTAGGAGCTAAAGTTCCATTCTAAGCAGGCTATGGCATCCTCCGAACTAAAGCACTGTGCGTGAGGTGGATGACAACGGAAAACAAAATACAGGGATCTCTCCGCTTTGGCCCTGCGGGCCTTCGGTCGAGATGACGTACTCGTGTTCTCTTGCAGTGCATTGATTTTAGGCGATGGCGGTGTTGACGAGTTGTTGAGCTTCTGTCTGAATCTGTTTGAGGTGGTCTTCGCCTTTGAAGGATTCTGCATAGATTTTGTAGACATCTTCTGTACCTGAGGGGCGGGCGGCGAACCATCCATTTTCGGTGGTGACTTTGAGTCCACCGATGGGTGCATGGTTGCCGGGGGCTTCGGTGAGAATCGCGGTGATTGGTTCTCCAGCAAGCGTTTTTGCCGTTACCTGCGAAGGAGAAAGTTTGCCGAGTTTGGTTTTCTGTTCTTTTGTAGCAGCGGCATCGATGCGCTGATAGACGGGGTTGCCATATTTCTGCGTCAGGTCGTTGTATAGCTCGCCGGGATCGCGACCGGTGTGGGCCGTCATCTCTGCACTGAGCAGGCCGGGAATAAGGCCGTCTTTATCTGTGGTCCAAACTTTGCCATCGCGACGCAGAAAGCTGGCTCCGGCGGACTCTTCGCCGACGAAGCCGAGGTTTCCATCGATGAGACCGTCAACGAACCATTTGAAGCCTACGGGAACTTCGAGCATCGGGCGACCGAGGCCTTTGGCGACGCGGTCGATGATGGAAGAGGAGACCAGCGTCTTGCCGATGCCCACGTTTTCCGACCATTCCAGCCGATGAGTAAAGAGATATTGAATGCAGACGGCGAGGTAATGGTTCGGGTTGAGCAAGCCAGAGGTGCGGGTGACGACGCCATGCCGGTCGTGATCTGTGTCGGCGGCGAAGGCGACGTCGTACTTGTCCTTATTGGCGATCATGCTGGCCATGGCGTAAGGGCTGGAGCAATCCATACGGATGCGGCCGTCCCAGTCACAGGTCATAAAGCGGAAGGTGGGATCGACATAGCGGTTCAGGATTTCAAGGGGGAGCTTGTACTGTTCGGCGATGCGCGGCCAGTAATCGACCCCGGCGCCGCCGAGCGGATCGACGGCGAGCTTGAGGCCGGTGCTGCGGAGGACCTCGAAGTCGATAACGCTGCCAAGATCGTTGACGTAGGCGGTGATGTAGTCGTGGCGGTAGGTTTTGTCTGCGCCGAGCGCGCGAAAGTAGGGAATACGCTTTACTGCTTTCAACCTGTCGGCTATCAACTCATTGGCACGATTTTCAATCCATTTGGTCGCAGAGGTGTCGGCTGGGCCACCGCTGGGCGGATTGTATTTGAAGCCACCGTCTTCTGGAGGATTATGTGAGGGGGTAATGACGATGCCGTCGGCGCGATGAAGTTTTGGGTTCTGGTTGTAAGTAAGAATGGCGTGCGAGAGGACAGGCGTGGGTGTGTAGCCGAGATGCTCATCGAGCATGATCTCGACATCGTTTGCTGCCAGAACTTCAAGTGCGGTGGTGAAAGCTGGTTCAGAGAGGGCGTGGGTATCTTTGGCGAGGAAGAGTGGTCCGAGAGTACGTTGTGAGGCACGGTATTCGACGATGGCCTGGGTGATCGCGGCAATGTGGTCGTCGTTGAAGGATGCCTTGAAAGAGCTGCCCCGATGACCGGAGGTGCCAAAGGCAACGCGCTGGGCAGGAACGGTCGGGTCTGGATGCAGAGAATAGTAGGCGGTGACGAGGTGTGGAATATCGACCAGGGATGCGGGGTTGGGAAGCTGGCCGGGATGATTGGCTGGAACAGGATTCATGCTGGTGACGTCCTCGCTGAGTTTGGTGCCGACATTTGCACTATATGAGATGCGGATTGCAGATGGAAATTTCGCACATGGAAACAATGACACAGAAGTCGTAATGAAGAGTGCTTGTATTTGAGAGATTTTTCACCTAAAAAGAGAAGGCTCCCTGGTTCTCTTTTAATAAGTCAGTGCATGGGCAAATCCATGTCCAGCGCAACGTGCGTCGCTGAGCTTTGATCGTTGATTGACAGGCCGATCCTTCGTTTGCACGGCGGAGGGTCGGCATCTCATGAGGGTTTTGGATTTGGTACGAATAAGCTTTCTGTTTGCATGTCTGGCAGTGTGGCTTGGGGCCGCATTGCCCGCGCAGGCGGTGGAAGCTACTTTAGTGGCAGATGCGCATGTAAACAGCACTCTGCCCAACGTCAATAGTGGAGCAATTTCAAATTTAAATGTTGGTAGCGGATACACTGCGCTGCTTCAGTTTGACCTTGGCGCGTTGCCGGCAGGAACAACTGCAACGCAGGTTTCGCGCGCTGTGTTGCGGCTGTATTGCAATCGGGTCGATGCCACGGGCCAGGTGAATCTGCAGCCAGTGAATGGGGCATGGGGAGAGTACAGCGTGACCTATGCTTCACTGCCAGCGCTTGGCGCGACGACCCAGAGTATTTCTGTCAATGAGGCTGGAAGCTATCTGGCGGTGGATGTCACCGCGCTGGTGCAGGGATGGATCACCACACCATCGTCCAATGATGGTGTGGCATTGACGGCGGATGCGGCGAAGGTACAGTTCGATAGCAAGGAGAATGATCTTACCGGTCATGCTGCGGCTTTGGAGATTACCCTGGTTTCTTCCGGGCCCAAGGGCGATATTGGCCCACAAGGACCAGCCGGGCCTGCAGGTCCAATAGGGCCGATGGGTGTTGCCGGACCTGCTGGACTGAAGGGTGATACAGGGGCGCAAGGGCCGATAGGAGCAACCGGCTTGCAGGGGCCGCAGGGGCCTCAAGGGCCGCAAGGACAGCAGGGTATTCAGGGA
>DASRSR010000174.1:0-8588 GCA_035656355.1 Edaphobacter sp. | reverse complement strand
CATATCGTGCAGCGTACCCAGCGCGCCGGAATCCGACAGCGCACGAGCCGCCAGCATGTTCGGCGACCATCGCAGCTGGAAGTTCACTGCTGCCGTCAATCCTTTATTGCGGCAGGTTCTCAATATCTCCGTTGCCTCGGCTAGTGTTTCTCCCATCGGCTTTTGCATCAACACCGCTGCACCATCGGGCAGTTGCGGCAGAATCGCTGGAATAGCCTTTGCAGGAACTGCAACATCGAAAACCGAGTTACCGGGAGCATACTGAATTGCCTCCGCAATGGAGGTGCCTGCATGAGGAATAGCAAACTGCTTTGCCAGAGACTCAGCCCGGCTGCGGTCCACATCCACCAGAGCAACAACAGGAAAACCGGCCTTGCGGTATGCCGGTAGATGAGCATCGTGCACGATGCCGCCTGCTCCAATCATCACAATGGGCAACGGCTCCGATGGTCTGGGTGCTGCGGCTTCGCACATCGCCTGCTTAAAATCCATTACTCCTCCGACTTTGCTAATGCAAATAATATTCTATTGTTAAAAACAAAGAAGGCCTGCGATTGCCCAGACTTGCAGCGCGGTCATTCCCACCGTACCTTGGAACAAGGATGCCGTCTACGCTGGAACTCGCGCTCTTCTCCTGTATTCTGCTCGGCCTGCGTCACGGGTTTGATTACGATCACCTCGCAGCGATCTCAGACATCACAAGCGTGCAGCGAAACTGGCGTGAAGGAATGAAGCTGGGCTTGCTGTACGCGCTGGGCCATGCGCTGACAGTTGCCGTGTTGGGGGCTGCTGTTATCTTCCTGCATCTTTCGATGCCGCACCATCTCGATGCCATCAGCGAACGGCTGGTTGGCGCAACGCTGATTGTCCTGGCCATCTACGTCTTCATCAGCTTTCTGCGCCACAAGCCCGAAGCCGGACACGTGCATATTCCGCGCAGCCGCATCGCTCTGCTTCTCTCCGGCGCACGATATGCCGGATGGCGGCTTCACCGCATAGTCCGGCCCGATCTTCCACGTCCCGAGCCATTTGCCTTCCGATATAACCAGAGTTCAGTCTTTGCAGTCGGCATTATTCATGGTTTAGGTGCAGAGACGCCCTCGCAGCTTCTACTCTTTCTGCTGGCAGCAAACCTCGGCGGCACCAGTCGAGGATTTCTGGGGCTGCTGTGCTTTATCGCTGGCCTTCTGCTAATGAATACGCTGATGACGGCCTCTGCCTCCGGCATCTTCGCCTCTGCAACACGCCGGCCTCGACTTCAGACACTGGTGACCTCGCTTACCATCACGTACAGCTTCGCCATCGGACTTGTCTTTCTCTTCGGAATCTCGGACAAGCTGCCACCAATGGTCCGTTGAATACCTCGGCCTGCAGTGGCTTCTAGACTATAAATATGCTCCGCATCCTTTACTCCGATCTTCTGGCCGCGCTTGAAGATGCGATGCAGCGGCTCGGCTTCAGTAACAATCGCGCTGCACTCTGTGCACGGCTCTTTGCCGAAACAACACGCGACGGCGTCTATACGCACGGCGTCAATCGTTTTCCGCGCTTCGTCGCGACCATCCGCAATGGCGTTGTAGATGTTGATGCAGAAGCAATATTCACCACAGGCTTCGGAGCAATCGAACGCTGGGACGGGCAACATGGCCCCGGCAACCTCAACGCATATACGGCAATGCAGCGTGCCATCGCATTGGCCAAAGATCATGGGACCGGTACGGTAGCCCTGGCCAATACAAATCACTGGATGCGCGGTGGCACCTACGGCTGGCTTGCCGCCGATGCCGGACTGTTCGCCATGTGCTGGAGCAACACCATGCCCAATCTGCCTGCATGGGGAAGCGCAGTTGCAAATATCGGAAACAACCCTCTGGTCATCGCAATTCCTCGCCGCAAGGGAAACATCGTGCTCGATATGGCGATGTCGCAATTCTCTTATGGCACCCTCGCGGCCTACCATCAACGCAATGCACCCCTCCCCTTTCCCGGGGGATTCGACTCAGCCGGAAACCTAACTCAGGATGCCGCCGCAATCGAAGATTCGCAGCGAGCATTACCCATCGGCTATTGGAAAGGTTCGGGGCTGTCTATTGTGCTCGATATGATGGCGTCTATGCTCTCCGGGGGTCTGGCAACTTATCAGCTTCCGCGCGAACCAGACCGCGAATCAGGCCAATCCCAATTCTTTTTTGCCATTGATCCTGTCCGGTTTTCCAGCATAGAAGAGCTCGATCGAATCGCCGATGGCATCATCGCTGATCTTCATCAATTGACGCCTACCGACCCCGCACAACCAATACGCTATCCCGGCGAACAAACATTACGTCTGCGCGAAGAAAACATGCGCCTCGGTGTCCCGGTACGCGAGGAGATCTGGCAACAAATCCTTGGTTAGGATTTACCTGTACCTCTTTTACTGCCCTTCGGCGCCATGAGTACCGCTACATCGAGCGGGGCAAGCGATACACGCGTCACTCTCTGCTGTTCCGTTATCAAATTCTGCATTGGCTTCGGCAGCACAATATTCTCATGCGGTTGCTCCGTCAGGTTGAGTAGGAAGTAATACGTAGCAGCATCGTCTTCGCGACTCGTCACAATCACGCCATACGGCACTGCAATCAGCGGCTCCAGCCCGGCAGTCTTCCCCGCTGCACGCGCTAATGCCTCATAAAACTCCACCGCTGTACTGTCTGTTCCCACATAAATTACCCAACCTTGTCTATATCGATGCCGCGTAATCGCGGGTTGCTGTGTCATGCGCTTCCCACGATAGGTTGCAATTACTTCCGCTCCATTAAGCGTCAACGATTCCATGATCGTCCGTGGCTTAAAGACTGCGGCGCTTCCGTTGAAAACAATCCCCAACTCTGCATCGACTTTTTCGTCCAATTGGCCCGATTGTGGGCTGTACTCCTTCAAATCAAGTTTTGAGTGCGAAATAACCCCGGACATTTCGGCAAACACACCTGGAGGAACAACTCGTCGCATGCTTGCATCTGTGTGCTGCGTACCAGCTCTATAGTTCAGTACCAGTGTGCCTCCACCCGCAACAAACTCTTTCAATCGATTCACGGTGGAATCATCCACCATCCGCAGATTTGGCGCCACCACTAATCGATAGCCTGCAAGATCATCTGCAACCGGAATCACATCCAGGTTCCGTTGCAGCACTTTAAATCCATCGTAGTATTGCCCTGCCTTTGCATCGTAGTGATCATTCTTCGTACCGACGGACCAGAATCCCTGTGCCCACTCATTCGTATAGTCGTAAATCATCGCTATATCTGACTTTGTGGTAGCTTTTGCCAGCATCGGGCCAAACCGAACAAACTCTTTGCCTATCTGCTCGAAGAGAGGTTTCTCAGGGATTACCCCATCAAAACCTTTAATGAACGAAGGCCGAAACTGCTCATTACCTGCAAGCGGCCGTCGCCACTCAAAATAAAAATGCCCGTGGCTGCCATGCGCTAGATTCAGATAAGCCTGCAACCGCATCCCTTCAGGAGATGCATTAGTGGGAAGGTACGCAATCTGCTCTGCGCATAGGAAGCGTTGCTTCGGCCCAGCACAGCGGCTGATGTCATGATTCATCGCTGAAATAAATTGCCGCTGAAATCTGCTCAGTCCTGGCGCGCTGCAATAGTTGTCCCATGCCGTCGCATCCAGAAACTCCCGAGCCGCACTGTAGATGTCCACCGACCACGTAACATTGGGCCAGTTCGTAAAGACAAACTGGCTCTCAACCTTTTTGTGTAATATCTCTGCTTGCCGCCGTAGATGGTTCAAGTACGAGTCCGAAAAGAAGTGGCGATAGTTCAGAGTAATCGCCGGCTGCCAACCGCCCTCTGCCGGATTCTTTGGAAAATGGATCTGAGACCAATCTGAATACTTATTACTCCAGAACGCTCCGTTCCACACCCTATTCAGTTCGTCGATCGTCCCATACTGCTTCCGTAGCCACGCCTGAAATGCATGTTCACAGTTCGGGTCAAAACACTCAAAAGGAATACCTGGCTCATTGTCCAATTGCCATCCAATTATCCCTCGATGATGACCATAGTGCTCGGCAAGCGCTGTTGTAACGCCTGCACCCGCTGCCAGATAGTTTGGACTATTTACGCAATAGCCCTTGCGTCCGCCATAACTGTAAGGACCATTCGCGTTACTCCCCAAAACGTCCGGATGCTCCGCATACAACCACGGTGGAACGGATGCTGTAGGGGTGCACAGAACCACACTAATTCCATAATGATTTGCGATATCGATCGCATGGTCCATCCAGTCAAACTCAAACTGTCCCGACGAGGGCTCAAACATCGCCCAGGCAAACTCGCCCATGCGCACAGTATTGATCCCAAGCTCATGCATCTCGCGAAAGTCTGTCTCCCACTCTTGCGGCTGCCACCACTCCGGGTAATACGCTGTACCCAACATATAGCGGTCCCATGGGCTGCCATTCTTCTGGAGTGACTCAATCCGAGGTCCTACTTGGGATCCAACCTCTGCGAATGCTCTTCCTATTAAGGTGCCGATCCCCGCTAAGCTGGCTAGTTTGTTAAATGTCCGCCTATCCACTTCTGCCCCTCCAATGTTCGAATGCCACGCTCTGGATTGAGCCGACAGCTGTCAGGCTGAGAGCTTTATATTGGCCGTTTACGAAAATCAATGATAATCGATTGACATCGTTTATGAAGCACCGATATAGTTTCTTCAAATTCTCACCCTATCCCGGATGCCGGACAGTGAAGGCGTTACTTTTTAATCTCCCTGCGGGCTTATCTTCAACCAATGTCCTGATTAGAGGAAGCATGATACGAAAGAACGATGGAGCACCGATAGCAGTATCACGCCGGAACTTTATTCGCGGCTGTGCAGGAACCATGGCATTGGGCATGACTTTGCCTGAGCACCTATGGGGAGCGACGCTGGCACAGCACAAACGCGGGCCGCTTCATTGGAACCTCCCGTTAAATCAGGGGTGGCTCTTTGGTGTGGCCTCCGATACGAGTGCCTCTTCGTTGAAACCTATCGACCTGCCACACTGCGTCGCGCCACTCTCCTGGCACAACTGGGACCCCGCACAATGGCAACAGCTCTGGAGCTATCGCCGTTCATTCGATCTACCCGCCTCTGATCTCTCTGGCCACCGTGCATTTCTGCACTTTGATGGCATCATGAGTGGCGCTACTCCAACAATTAACGGCACCAAACTCGAAGCCAACCTCGGCGGCTTCCTTCCCTTTGAACGCGAAGTCACTGGACTGCTCCGCAAAAAGAACCAACTCGACATCCTGGTCGATGGGCGCTGGCTCAATGTTCCACCTTCAGGATCGCCACGCGGCCCACAGCAGGTCGATTATCTTATGCCCGGCGGCATTCATCGCGGCGTGAGCTTGCGCATCGTTCCAGAGATCTTTCTCTCCGACGTCTTCGCAAAGCCGGTCAACGTTCTCGCGGCAGATCGGCACATGGAAATCAACTGCACTCTAGACTCACGTAGAGATACGCCAACAGAGGTTCGTCTGGAAGCAGTTCTCTTCGATGGCGCCTCACCGATCGCCCGCGAAAGTAAAAGCGTACATCTCTCTGGTGCCGGAACGACTGCAGCACAGTTGGTGATCTCGAAACTGAGCAACATCAACCTGTGGAGCCCCGAAACGCCGAAGCTCTACACTCTTCGCGTCAACCTAACCGGCGCTCATGGTCTTGCTCACCAATATGTCACGCGCGTCGGGTTCCGCGATGCCCGCTTTGAGGTAGACGGATTCTTTCTGAACGGTAAACACACTCGCCTCTTCGGCCTGAACCGGCACGAGCTATTCCCGTACGTTGGCTTCGCCATGCCAGAGCGCGTTATGCGCAGAGACGCCGAGATGCTGCGCCATGAGCTTAACTGCAACTCAGTTCGCTGCTCTCATTATCCGCAGACCGAAGCTTTTCTCGACGCGTGCGATGAGCTTGGACTCATGGTGTGGGAAGAAGTTCCCGGCTGGCAATACCTCGGCGACCAGGCATGGCGGGATCTTCTTCTTCGCGACGTCAAGCGCATGGTCATCCGCGACCGCAATCATCCTTCCATCATTGTCTGGGGAGTTCGAGTCAACGAATCACACAACGACGTTCCGCTCTACACCCGCACCAAAGAGATTGCCAAATCGCTCGACGACTCCCGCCAGACCTCCGGCACCATGACCAGCTACTCTACGCAAAACTGGGTGCAAGACGTCTTCGCCTACGACGACTATCACTCTCGACCCGACGGTAGTGTCGGTATGAAAGAGCCTCTGCCCGGTGTGCCTTTCTTCTTCTCCGAAGGCGTCGGCCAGTTTTCGTACCTGCAGGGCAAGGGATTCAAACAGTACTACCGCCGTGCCGGCGATCGCCATCTCCAGAGTTTGCAAGCTCTCTTCCACGCTCAGGGTCACGACCGCGCCGTGGACAACCCTCGCTGCGGCGGATTGATCGCATGGTGCGCCTTCGAGTACGCCAGCCTGGTCAATGGTGTCAACACAATCAAGCACCCCGGTGTCGTCGATACCTTCCGCATCCCCAAGCTGGGCGCGACCTTCTATCATGCCCAGGTCTCGCCCTCCGTGCGCCCCGTCATCGAGCCCAGTTTCTATTGGGACTTCAGCCCTGCCGCAAACGGCGGCCCCGGCAAAGACTCAGTTATCTTTTCCAACTGCGACCGTCTGGTGATTCGCATCGGAAATAAGCCTGCTGTTACCCTGCATCCCGATAAGGCCGGCTACCCCAACCTGAAATTTCCTCCCTTCTTCGCTGACCTCACAACAGACGGAAGCGACCATCCTGAGCTGCGAATCGACGGTTACGTTGGAGAACGCCTCGCGCTGACTCGCCGGTTCTCTTCTGACCGCTCACAGGATGTTCTTGCCCTGCATGCCGACGATCATCAGATAACCGGAGACGGCTCCGATGCAACTCGCGTCTGGTTTGCAGTGTGCGATAAGTACGGGACGCTCTACCCACATCTTGAAGGAGAGGTGACACTGCACGTCGAAGGCCCTGCAGAGAGAATCGGCGACGCCTCTCTCTCGCTCGCCGAAACCGGCGGCGTCGGCGCCATCTGGCTACGCTCCAAAGCGCAGCAACATGGAACCGTCACCGTCAGCGCCAGCCACCCTCGATTCGGTAAAAAGTCGGTTGCCATTCAGGTACTCGCAAAGAAGGCGACCTAACCAGACGTTATGGTTCCTGCGAGTGTCTGGAGCGCCGGGGGCGCGGACTCGTGTGACGGGCAAGAATCGCATCGAACTCCGAGCGCGGCATCTTCAGTTTGTCGGGATGGGCATCGATCCACTTCACGAAGCCCGCATACTTCTGCGGTGTCCACCCGCCTTCAAACTGCCCGCCGTTCTTGCCCTCCTGGTTCAGCTCAAAGTTATAGGCGTCCTGCAGATTGGTAAACTCCGCTGAACTGATGGCATCCTCCGCCAGCGTTGCAGGGATAAAGATCACGCCATCCGTCTTGGCCAGCACCAGATCGCCCGGAAGAACAATCGCTCGTCCAATCCTCACTGGAGCGTTGATCGCGGTCAGCTCCATGTTGGCCCATGCCGAAGGGTCATAGCCCTTATAGAACCCGTTGAAGTTTGGAATCTCGCGGTTTTCTTCTTGGTCGCGTATGCCGCCGTAGAAGACAAATCCAGTATGGCTGTGCGCTGCAATTCCATTCCCCAGGTTTGATCCAATCAGCGTGCCTTCCACAATCTTTCCAAATCCATCCGCAACATAAACATCGCCTGGCTGAAGCTCAGCGATTGGCCAGCTATTGTTGCCGCCAACGCGCCCTTCCGCCTTGCCCTCGGCAGCAATCGCCCTTGCCATATCGGGCCGCGACGGCATGTACTGCGCGGTAAGCGCCCGCCCGGCAAACGGCTTTTCAATGTGGAGAGCCTGCCAGTTCCCTTCAAACTGGTTTCTATACCCATGCTCGCCCAGGTAGTCCCACACATCTTCAATCGAAACATCCAGCGCCCGTTTCAGCAGATCGTCCGGAAGTTTGGGCCTGCCATCGGCAAAACGCTCCCCCTTCCACTCCGATGTGTAAAACATCATCTGCGCCTTCGTCATCTTCACCTGCGCCCACGCAGGAATCGAAGTCAGGGTAGCGCCCACGAGCAAGGCAATCATAGCGATCTTCTTCATGCCGGTTCCTTCCATCAATTGATCAAAAGTGCTGATTTCACTAAAATCCGGGTCACATTTCAGTTCGATAGCGCAGCACTGTTTTGTGGGTATATTGCGACGTGACGTGAGGACGTTCACATTCACGCCAATAGGTATAAGGTGATGGTTTAAGCATCTAACGTTGGCTTGCATTAGTTTTGCTCAATTGCTTGACACTCATGCTCTTCTGATAATAGAAGGATAGCCGCGCAGCCTCCGCTAAAGGCGGCTATTTCTATTTAACTCTCTCAGAATGATTACCTTAAATGGAAAGGGACGTAGTCCAAGTGGAAAAGGCTGAGAAGTACAGGTTTCTTCCGCCTGTCTCAAAATAATCTCAGGAGACATGGGCACTCAGGTGAATACATCAACTCGAGAGCACATCTATGGGAACACTA
>DASRSR010000173.1:0-5747 GCA_035656355.1 Edaphobacter sp. | reverse complement strand
ACTTGAGGGGGTCTCGAATTCGTCCAGCATTGTGCTTGGCGATGAGACAAACGACCGCAGCCTGGCGATGACCAGTTCGTTCTCGAATATGGTTTTGACCGGACAATTTCTTGCGCATATGTGGTCAGTCGAAGAATATGTTCCTGTTTGCAACAGCCTGCAAAAAGCCGCGCGAAGCTTTCTTCCACGTGCAGCTGAGCTTGCTTCCAAGTTAACTCACGAAGGCTATCAACGAGTATGTTTTGTTGGTTCCGGTACGCTTGTGGGGGCGACGATGGAATCGGCGTTGAAGGTGCTGGAATTGAGCGCTGGCAAGGTACAGACTATCTGGCAGCAGACGCTGGCATTGCGGCACGGGCCGATGGCGGCGCTTGATAAAGAGACGCTTTTTGTCAGTTTCGTTTCCAGTGAGTTGCGGCGACGGCGGTATGAACTGGATCTGCTGAAGGAGATTGGCAGCAAGCATCTGGTACGAGGCAGAGTAGCAGTTGCGGTTGACGCGGATGCATCGCTGTCGAAAGCTGCTGATTACGTATTGACACCAGAGAAAAGTGCTGAGATCCCTGATATCTACAGACCAATACTCGACGTGATCTTCGGCCAGTTGCTGGGACTATTCTTTTCGCTGCGCAATGGCTTACAGCCTGATGCGCCGAGTCCGAACGGTGCTATCAGTCGAGTGGTGCAAAACGTAGGTATTTACCGGTAGATTGCATCGTTCGATGAATGGCTGTCGAATCTGAGGAGTACTGACGTGTCCACTTTTCTGCATCAACTTGCTTCTGCATATCGGAAAGGAGCACCTGCGGGGATTTATTCGGTGTGCTCGGCCCACCCCTGGGTGCTTGAGGCTGCGATGCGCTCCGCGCGCAAAGGGGAGGGGCCGCTGCTGATTGAAGCAACGTGCAATCAGGTGAATCAGTTTGGCGGTTATACCGGCATGAAGCCGGGTGACTTCCGGCAACATGTGCTGGCAATCGCACAGAAGATCGGCTTCCCTGCGGAACAGATTTTGCTGGGCGGCGATCATCTTGGACCGCACCCATGGCGGCATCTGCCTGCAGCAGAGGCAATGCGGAATGCCGTTGAAATGGTCCAGCTCTACGTGAAGGAGGGCTTCACCAAGATTCATCTCGATGCAAGCATGGCATGTGCAGGAGATCCTCATGTTTTGCCGGATGAGACCATTGCCGCCCGCGCAGTGGAACTCTGCCGAGCCGCTGAGTCGAGCCGAAAGATGGCATTAAGCTACGTCATTGGTACCGAAGTTCCTACGCCTGGCGGGAGTGTCGAGTCCGAAGAGAAGGTTTCTGTGACAACGACGGATGCTGCGGAGCAAGCGATCTCCGCACATAGAAAGGCCTTTGCGGCAGCGGGACTGGATGAAGCGTGGAACGATGTAATTGCGTTGGTGGTTCAGCCCGGCGTAGAGTTCGCTGACAATCATGTTGTCGATTACAACCTTGCGAAGGCGCGTCATCTTGCAGGGGTTCTGAAGCAGCATCCACAATTCATATTTGAGGCACATTCGACGGACTATCAGCGGCCCTTAGCTTATCGGGAACTGGTACGCGATGGATTTTCGATTCTGAAAGTGGGACCGGCGTTGACTTACGCTATGCGGCAAGCGTTGTTCGCGCTTGCGAGGATGGAGATGGAGTGTATCCCATATGACGAGCAATCGAATCTGATGCAAGTCGTAGAAGATGCGATGTTGAAACGACCCGGAGACTGGAAGAGCCATTATCATGGCGAACCGAACCATCAGCGTTTATTGCGGAAGTATAGCTACAGCGATCGCATCCGCTATTACTGGCTGGTGCCTGAGGTAAAGACAGCGGTGGATCGGCTGATATTAAATATGAGCCGCCAGTCGCTCGATGAAATTTTATTGAGCGAATTTCTACCAGCGCAATATGAGAAGGTGCGCGGCGGAGCTATTAAGCCTGAGACTATGCCAGTGCTGCTGGATAAGATCGAGGATGCGCTGGCGCCGTATCAGGCTGCCTGTGCAAAACAGTAAGAAGCTGCTTCTTGCGCAAGCGGCAGATGACTAAACGGTTGTGACTTCGATTCCAATGTTCGTCAGTGACTCGACAACGGCAGGCGAGACACTGCTGTCAGTAATGACCTGATGGATGGACGAAGGAGCGATGATTCGCGACAGGCTTCTCCGTCCGAACTTGGTTGCGTCGCAGACCGCAATGACTTTCTTGGCAGACTTGACCATTGCACGGTTCACGCGCGATTCCAAAACATTCGGAGTCGTTACGCCGACCTCTATATCGAACCCGTCCACTCCGAGGAAGAGAATATCGGCGTGCATCTCTTCGAGCATATCTTCGGCCAGGGGCCCGACCAGCGAAAAAGAATTTTTCCGGAGAATGCCACCAGTGAGGATTACCTCAAAATCGGTCCCGGTCAGTTCCGCTGCGATATTAACCGCGTTAGTGATTACAGTAAGGTGCGAGAAACGCTTGAGCGCCTGAGCAACAGCCGTTGTCGTAGTGCCGGAATCGAGCATCACGCATTGTCCTTCTTTCACCATGCGTACGGCTGCGTCGGCGATGCGTTGCTTCTCCTGAAAGTGCTGCTTCTGCTTTTCTTTCAGAGACGGATCGAAGAGCGCGCCGGAGTTTACAGGCAGGGCGCCACCATGAGTGCGTAAGACAAGACCCTTCGATTGGAGGTAATCCAGATCCTTTCGGATGGTGATCTGGGAGATGCCGAGCTTGTCGGACAATTCGCCGACCAGAACGCGTCCTTCATTCTGAACTAGCTGAAGGATGTGCTGGCGGCGCTCATCGATCAGCATGTCCTGGCCGTCCAGGACTGAATCGTCACCCGTATTTCGTGCATTTCTTCGCATAAGCATCTAAGTCCTATCGAAAGATGCGCAGTTGCGGCGATGACAAACGAAACTCCGCAAGCTGGTTGTCTGTACTGTACTTGTCGCGCTTTCGAGAAGTCAAAGGTTTCGAAAAGAGAAAGAAAAAGTAGCTTGGAATCGCTTAGTTTCTTTGAAAACGGAAGTCGGGAGTGATCCCTGGACAGATCGCTTTATCTTATTACTGATATTCGTCAACAAAAACGCTTTGTCAGGAGGCCTTGACCCGTTCACCATACAGGAACGTTGACTGTAGTTCGCCCGTCGGACTGAAGAGGTTGAAGTTGGCTGGCTGGCCGACAACAGGATTGGCAATCGAGTCTTGGAGCCCAAGCATCTTTGCCGGATTATGTGTCGCAAGCCGGACAGCGGTGCTGAGTGTTGCTCCGGTGAATCGCTGAAGGTTAGCTACGGCGCGGTCGAGTGTAAGGACACTGCCAGCGAGCGATGGCTTGCTACCTTCGACATCGTTGTAGGCGAGACAGCGTCCATCGGCAACCTGGACCTTGAAGGTTCCCAGCATGTAGGTTCCATCGGGCATACCGGTAGCAGACATGCTGTCGGTCACAAGGATAGCCTTATGGGGGCCCTTGGCCTTGAGCCAGAGGCGGACCATTGCAGGAGCGACGTGAACGCCATCGCAGATGAGTTCGGCAAAGAGGCGGTCGTCGTCAAGAACGACACCGAGGATGCCAGGATCGCGATGATCGAGCGTGCGCATGGCGTTGAAGGTGTGAGTCGCGCTGGCGCCACCTGCTTCGATTCCAGCCAGAGCCTCGTCTGTGGTGGCGTTGCTGTGGCCAAGGCTAATCTTTACGCCGAGCGCAGTGGCATGTTCAATCAGCGCAAGCGCACCAGGAGTTTCCGGGGCGATGGTGATGAGCCGGATTTGTCCTCGTGCGGCCTGGTAAAAGCGGTCGAAGAGAGCAATGTCGGGGGCGAGAATGTCTGCCGGAGGATGAACTCCGCGCTTGGAGTGAGAGATGAATGGTCCTTCCAGGTGAATTCCGACCGGCCGGGCTTCGTTGCGCGCGGTGTGGCGTTCGATTGCGTCTGCCAGAGTCTCCAGCGATTTGAGTGTTTGATCGATGGGAGCTGTGACTGTGGTGGGAAGATACTGTCCTACGCCGCGAGTTGCAAGAAACCGATTGACGACGCCAAGCTCAGCCGGTGTGGCATGCATGACATCGTGATTGGCGGCGCCATGCGTATGGATATCAAAGAAGGCTGGAGTCAGCGCGCCCTCTGCACGGCTTGAAGGATCAGAGTGAATGCCGGTGATGAGGCCATCCTCTCCAATGGTAATGACAGGGCGGTCAAGGGTGCCTTCCGAAGTATGAAGATAGCGTGCGGTAAGAGTGGTGGGCATCAACTTTAGTCTAACTGGAAGTTTCGTATGCTTACCAATGCAAAAAGGAGCGGAAGAATCCGCTCCTTTTTGTTGATCGAAATACAGTGACCTTTACTGCATTGGCGCGGATGCCGGAGGTGCCGGGATTCCGAGCTCGGCAGCCGTGGGAAGACTATGAGTATCGGCCCACTGACGTTGAGCGGTGCGGAATTTGTCACTCCGCGCAAGCCAGAGGCCAATGGTGTAGTCGTAGTGCTCGAGCACAGGGCGCAGAGCGTAGGGGCGGTTCGAGCGCAGCCATGCCTGCTGGTAGAGATCACGCAGCAGGGAGTAGCCGTCGCGGAGGTCAGCAATGCGGCCATTGACGCCGTTAATCGCCGAGAGCTCGCGGCCAACAGATTGACGCTGTTTGCGGTCGTTGGAGTTCTGTGTGGCATAAGCACGCTGATAGCCTTCGGTAATCTCATCGGCCAGCTCGAATTTGAGGCCGATGAAGTCCATGCGCCGCGCGCCCAGTTCGAGCGCATCAATCGCGTCGGTCTCGCGCAGCGTCGTCGGAGCGGAAGGATACGCATTCGCCGGATCGTATACCGGCGAAGCTGGAACCGGCGGTGCCGGAGCAGCAGCACGGGCCTGGGCAATGAGCGTCAGAGCGCGTTCTGCATGCAGGCGTAGCTCGTGCGTATAGGGGCGAATCTTTGCAGCATAAACCTGACCGTCCTTGCTCAGAGGGTCAATCCAGAAGAGGCCATCGGAGCCATCGCCGACCTTGGCCTGCTTCTGCAAAAGATCGTGAGCAAGCATGATCTCTTTCTGCGCCTGGTTGATGTCACCGGTCATGTCGCCGTGGAACACCTGACCATATGCATCTTCGAACTGTGGAATCGATGACTCACCTTTTTGCCAGGAAGCGGCGGCACCGAAGAGAATGCCATACCAGTTCATGTTTTCAAGGCCTTCACCGTCGTCATCCCAGATGGTGTTCAGAGCGCCTGTCGAGCCGAGCCGCTGACCATCGCGAATAAAGCCCTGGATATTGAGCAGCCCCATGTTGTAGTTGGGATAGACGCGAGACCAGTTATTGATTCCAGGAGCAACCCAAGTCTCGAAGTGCGCGTTGGTAAATGGTGTGATGTAGCGGTCGAAGCTCGGTTCCGGACCATAGGTCCAGGGAACGGCAATGGTTGCGTCCTTGAAAGACTGCGGCATCTCCTTGAGCAGCTCGGGCGAATGCTGCGCAATATCTCCCCAGAAGAGAATCTTGCGATTCAGTGGTTTGAGAGCAGTGACAATGCGCTGCATGAAATCCAGATAGACGGCGTTCAGCCCACGTGCATCGACATCCGCCTTGGTCTGGCCGGTTCCGAGATTTTGGGTTTCATCCGCCCCGACATGCAGAAACGGCCCAGGGTAAAGTGCGGCCAGCTCAGTGAACATCTGCTTGATAAGAGGAATGGATCCTGGCTGACCTGGCGCCAGAACATCTCCATGCGGTGTTTCTGCCAGTTG
>DASRSR010000172.1:0-3124 GCA_035656355.1 Edaphobacter sp. | reverse complement strand
TGGCCGAATTGAGCTTTAAAACGCTATACTTGCAGGCAAAGGCCCACACACAATGGAAATGCGGATGACAACCGTTAGCGCAAAGCGCATCGAGGTCATGATGCCGCGCACTTTTCTGCGTGTTCTCCCTAGCGGTGCCCGACCTAGTCTCTTCTCCGGCGACTAGCCTCGTTTTCCATCTCAGCCGGAGAAGTTCCCCGCCAGCGTCTGCCGTCTTTCCTCTGCATTTCCCTGCAGAGGCCGCACTTTATCAGCGGCCCGAACGGCTATTCCTCAAATCGCTGCCCCTACTGCCAATCTAAGGAGAAACCGCATGAGCACCGCCACCGAGACCATCCATCAGACCCGCGTCGCAGATGAAGAGACCTATGCCAAATTTGGCCCGAAGCTGAAAGACCCGCTGCCTGGCCCACAGGCAAAGAGAGTTGTCGCCGATGACGACCGCCTAATGTCCCCCAGCTATACCCGCAGCTATCCGCTGGTCGCCAAAAGCGGCCGAGGCGTCCGCGTGATCGACACTGATGGCAATGAGTTCCTCGACTTTGCTGCCGGCATCGCCGTCACCTCTACCGGTCATTGTCATCCCGAGGTCGTCAAGGCGATTCAGGACCAGGCTGCGCAACTGATTCACATGTCGGGCACCGACTTCTACTACGAGCACATGGTGAAGCTGGCCGAGCGTCTCAGCGCCGTTGCTCCGATGCCCGGGCCGCACCGCTTCTATTACGGCAACTCTGGCGCCGAGGCAGTTGAGTGCGCCATCAAGCTGGCCCGCTACCACACCGGGCGGCAGAACATCATCGGCTTCCTCGGAGCCTTCCACGGCCGCACGATGGGTGCGCTCTCCGTCACCGCGTCGAAGCCACAACAGAAACGACGGTTCGCTCCTTTCGTTCCCGGCGTTCATCACGTCCGCTATCCCTACGCTTATCGCGGATGCTCGGACGATCCGCAGGAACAAGAGGAGTTTGCTCTATCGTGCGCCCGTTACATCGAGGAAAGACTCTTTAAGACCATTCTTCCTCCGGAAGAGGTCGCCGCGATTATCCTTGAGCCAATCCAAGGCGAGGGCGGCTATGTGGTTGCGCCAACCAACTTCCTCCAGGAAATTCGCCGCATCTGCGACCGTCATGGCATTCTGCTGATCGCCGATGAGGTGCAGGCCGGTGCGGGACGTAGCGGCAAATGGTGGTCGATTGAGCACTCCGGCGTACAACCCGATATCGTCTGCATGGCCAAGGGAATTGCTTCGGGAATGCCTCTCGGCGTTTGCATGAGCAAGGCGGAGATCATGGACTGGGTACCCGGCTCGCATGCCAGCACCTTTGGCGGAAATCCGGTGTGCATTGCTGCAGCGCTCGCTACGATGGACATCATCGAGCGCGAAGGTATGAAGAACGCCGCGACCGTTGGCGGAAAGATGCTGGAACGCCTGCACGGATGGATTGCAAAGCATCCCACCGTGGGTGACGTCCGCGGTCGCGGTCTGATGATCGGCGTCGAGATCGTCAAAGACCAGAAGTCTCGCACGCCAGTCGGTGCCATGCGCGACCGCATTGTTGAGCTCGCCTTCGAGCGCGGTTTGCTTATCCTCGGTTGTGGCGAAACCACGATCCGCCTCTGCCCACCGCTCATCGTCAAGCAACAGGAAGCTGACATTGCGCTCGACATCCTCGAAGAGTGCATTGCGCTTGCGGCTCAGGAATAAATCGACTCCAACGCAGAAAGAGGCGGCATCAAATGCCGCCTCTTTCTTTTATCCTCAATTTCTTTAGAAGTTGAGTGTTACCTGCGCACTCACCGCTCGTGGCGAAACAAAGTGCGTTCCGCTGAACGTCGAAAGGAAGTTATACAACGCGACCTTATTGGTAAGGTTGGTTGCGGTAATGCTCAGGTCGGTCTTCACATGATCGTTGGGAGCAAGCTTCCGCAGCACATTGTCCCACCCAAGCGAGGCATCCAGCAGATTTCTACCGGCAATGCGCGGTGGATTTTTGTCCGGATCGTATGTTCCCGGCGCAGGAATCGACAGCATCTTCGCTCCGTGCTGCGGATTATCGCAGCTTCGAATAGGGTTGCTCAGTGTAGCGACCTGCGTTCCGCAATAGAGTTGTATCTGCGCCTGTTGGTCTGGCGTGAAGCTCAGGGCGGTCTGATAATCCGGGACCGCTCCGGCAACTGCGCCGGAATCGAAACGCCACGTCAGCGCTGCCCAGGGCAGCGTCTTCTTTGGCTGATACTGGATGTGCGTGGTCTGCTCAAAGGCCTGATCGTGGTCGATGCGGAACGCGCCCGTCTCGAGCGGCGAGTTGAAGATGATGCCCCCTGTCTCCGGCCCGAAGAACCGCGCCCGCGTGTGGCCCAGGGCGACGTAGCCATCGAAGCCATGCTGATGCGGGAAGGTTACCCGCGCATCAAAACCGTCAATCTTCGACTTTCTCCATTGAATGGGGAAGGTCAACGGAGTGTTGAACAGTACATCGAAGTCAAAGTCGCGGTCGGTGTACTTCCAGAAGTAATCCGCACTCAGCACCGCATAGCGGCCTAGTGCCTGCTCAATCCCGGCATTGAACTGGTTTCGCTTTCCTGGCTTCAATGCGGTATCGCCATATGCTCCACTGTTGGAAGCAAGTCCTCCGCTTCCGGTCGAGCTGGAAAGAATCAGGTTCTCGTTGTATGGAGTGGGAAAGAGCTTGCTATAACCGAACTTCAACACCGTTGATGTTGGCCGAAAAGTGTAAGTGACACCCAGTCGCGGCTGAAGCATTGAGCGCGAACTGAGCCCGTTGTAGTTGTCTGCACGTCCGCCAATCAGGAAGTTCCAGCTCCGCCATGCAATATTGTCTTCGAGATATACAGCCTCCTGCTTGATGTCAGTCCGTCCCCGGAAATTAAATAACGTGCCGCCGCGGGTCAGGTCGTACTTTGCCAACCCAGGCAGATAGCCGTCGTTTACCTGGTAGCCCGCTGGCGCGCACTGTGCGGTATTGCGCAGCGATGGATCGCTGACAGGAACTCCATTAGCATCAACGCATGGCGAGTTGTAACCGGCATCAGTCAAACCGGTAGCAAATTCTTCCGACAGGAAGGTGTGATAAAAGTTCACGCCGCCCTTGAAGCTATG
>DASRSR010000171.1:0-43779 GCA_035656355.1 Edaphobacter sp. | reverse complement strand
TGCACTGGGTCGTCCTGATTTATGGATTTTCCATCGAATCGCTCCATAGGTCTTAGAGTCGTATTCTTGAAATTTTTAATTTATTCAATCACTGAGAGGAGGGAAACCGAACATGATTATTCTGAATGTGTTTTTCAACGTCAATGAGAGTTCAAAGGAGAAGTTCCTAAAGCTTCTCGGCACGATGGTGGTTGAATCGAACAAAGAAGACGGGTGTCTTTTCTATGAGCTATGGAAGGACACGAGAAGGCAGGATCAATACTCACTTATTGAGCATTGGCGCGACCAAGACGCTTTGAACGCGCATGCCAAAACCAAGCACTGGCTTCATTTCAACAGCACAGTAAATGATTACTTGCTGGAAAACTATACTGAACATCACTACGCCGAGATTCCCTTTAGCCACTAACCACGCTCGAATGCTAGCTTGGCTAAGCATGGAAACATCGCGAGGCTCGAACTCTCACACTATTTAAGCTGTTTCCGCTTTAACACCCCTGTAGGTGCTGCGAAATTGTTGTTTGCCCCTTTGTCCGTCTCCTCAGCGAAGTGAATAAGAACGATCGGCCTTTGCTGAAGCTCGCTGATTGGCGCTACAGAATTAAAACGGGGTGATTGTATCCAACATTGTCGTACCGGAAATCGGCCCTCAGACACTGGATTATGTCGTTGACATCATTTTTGAATCGAGCATTCAAGACAGACGAAATGACATTTTCGTGACAACACTCAGACACCTATGAGCCGCATATATAGCAGACTGTTCCAGTCGCATTCGAAATGAATATTCGCAGAGTGCCCGAGTCTGGCACTCAGTGAACCCGGACCGACTGAATTATCGGTACATCGGTGCGCCACCTGCTCATTGCCATTCGAATCGAGAAATAGATCTTGACGATGCAACATACAAGGAGAGCAACATGGCTCGCGCTTCCAGGTCACAATTCGTATCTTTTAACAAAGCTGCTGTTGACTTGAGTAAGCCGGCATCGAAAGGTTTGTTCTCGACGTCATCGGTTTGGGAGAAAACAGGAGCTAACCAAGCTGGAAGCGGGATTTTAAGCCCACAGCAGGAGCTTTTTCGGGCGGTCTTGCGGAGCTTTTCTGATGTGGCTGTAGTGGACGTTGATCGATTGGCCCACCTTCGAGGCCAGGAATGGCAACGCCTACTGTATTGGTTGGATATTAGTGGCCTGGCACTCTACTTTCTGGATCGGCTTACTCAGCTTGGATTAGCCTATGTGCTCCCACAATCAGTTTTTGACCGGCTGCAGGAAAACTTTCGCGACAACATTCTCAGGACTCGCAGCATGATAGAAGAATCGATTGCCATTCAACACGACTTTCAAAAGGCCGGACTTAGTTATGCCGTGATGAAAGGTCTCTCGCTGACGCCCGATTCTGTGCCCCGCCCGGAGCTGAGACATCAGCTCGATCTTGATTATCTGGTTGCAGAGACAAGCGCGCCGGAGGCTCGTCAGATACTTGAGCGTAGAGGGTACCGATTGTATGCCATCAGCGAGAAAACCTGGGAGTTCAAGATCCACGAAATTCCGCACGTCTCCATGAAGGACCTCTATAAGAATCTCCCATACCGCGCTGTGGAGTTGCACCTGGAGTCTGCTACGCAGAAGCAGGCGTCCCGGTTGAAGCGCGTCGTTTTCCGCGATATGTTCGGAATGACCATGCCCGTGTTTTCGCCTGTCGATCTTTTTCTTGGGCAAGCCATGCACGCATTCAAAGACGTGTGCAGCGCTTTTTCCCGTGCAGCGCATCTTCTTGAGCTCTACCGTCATGTGCTAACTCATCGATACGACGTTGAGTTTTGGAGCGAACTGCGGAACAGAGCTGGGGATGATCAAAAGGTTTGTTTAGGAATCGGAGTAGTGAGCTGTCTGTTGGCTTCGATCATGGGTGAATTCGCACCGGAAGCATTGAATGTATGGACGGCAGAGCAACTTCCTGCTTCGATCCATCTCTGGATCGAACTCTACGGACAACGCACTGTATTCAGCAATAATCCAGGAACGAAACTCTACCTGCTACTGCAGGAGGAACTTGAGGCTGCAGGAGTTCCAGGAAGGCGCCCTATCAAAAAGTCTTTGTGGCCGTCGCGCCTGCCGCCGCTCGTAGTTCGTGCCGTTGCAGGTGAGACTGTCTCGACTAAAATTGCGCGCTACCGGCTACAGCTTCGCTTCATTCTTTCTCGTATGCGCTTTCATCTTGTCGAAGGGCTTCGCTATGCCGTGGAGTCTTACCGCTGGCGCAAGTATCTGGATCGACTTTCATGACAAATGCTTCCTCGCATCCTGCTAGCGCTGGCAATGTAGCGCAACAAGCAGAGCTGCAAATCCCGACAAAGGAATGACATTCGGATAACAACTCACAGTCAGAGATTCTTCCATACTCGCCTGGACGGTACATGAGAGCACAAGGTGATGTTGTGAGAAATGGATGGAAGGCGAACGTGTGGTTGCGGGTTTCGTTTGTTATTGCAGGCCTGGCCCTGTTTGCGAGCATTGCATTTAGCCAGATCCCCGGAACCGGTGCAATTGCCGGAACAGTCGTTGACCCTGCAGGCCGGGCAGTTACCAATGCGAATGTCGTTGTGGTGAACGAGGCGACTGGAACTTCCCGGCCGGCTACAACGACGAGTGAAGGAACATTTTACTTGCCGTTTTTGCCTCCAGGAACATATAGCGTCACTGCTAATGCTGCCGGCTTTGCGCCTAAGATCTTTCGCCAAATCCAAGTGACGGTGAGCGAGACGAGCACCGTGAAAATGCAACTGGAGGTCGCAGGCAGCCGCACTGTTGTTCAGGTGAATGATGGGTCTGCCGCGGTGAATCTGGAGAACTCGGCTCTCGGGAGTTTGGTCGACCCTACGGCGATTCAGGCCATACCTCTGTCAAATCGAAACTACACGCAAATTCTTGGACTTGCGCCGGGAGTCATTGCGGATCTACCCACGGCTACAGTGCTGGGGCGAGGTACTCAAAATGTCGCATCCGACGGCGCCACGCCGACCGCCAACAATATTCAGTTCAATGGCATTGATGCAAACAATCTTGCTGAGAACTCTGCAGACAATGCAGAGGAGGAGGTGGGAACTGCGATCCCTGCGCCGGACACGATTCAAGAATTTCGAGTCCAGACCGCGAACTTCGATGCTGCCTATGGCCGCGGAACAGGGGCAAATGTCGACTTGATCAGTAAAAGCGGAAGCGATCGATTTCATGGGAGCGCGTGGGAATTTTTGCGAAACAATCTCTTCAATGCGAACGATTTCTTTTCCAAACTCGACGGCCAACCACGCGCAGATCTAAAGCAGAATCAGTTTGGGGCATCTTTCGGCGGACCGATTTTCCATAACAAAACATTCTTTTTCGTTGCCTATCAGGGCTTGGCTGCGGTGAACGGTCTCGGTACGGAACAGCATGCGACGATCCCGCTACTCACCGCAGATCGATCGGCGGCTACTCTCGGTGCGCAGTTTTGCCCGGCGGGTCATCTTGATACACAAGGTCATCCAGCCTCGGGGTATATGACACAGGCAGGCGGCGTTCAAGTTGCATGTGACGGCTCAAATATCAATCCTGTTGCGCTGGCCATCCTGAACATGAAGCTGCCGAACGGACAATTTGCGGTGCCAAGTCCGCAGGTTGCTATACCAAACAGCGGCGATGATGCGTCCGATCAGTTCCCGGAAGGTCAATCAACATTTGCGCCTCCCGCGCATTATCGCGAAGATCAATTCACCGTCAACATCGACCATGTAGTTGATTCGAAAAATACTTTAGCAGGACGATTCTTTTACTCGCGTGCTCCTACAACCAAGCCGTTCTCCCCCAATGCGGCAAATGTTCCTGGTTGGGGCACGAATGAACTGGACCGGAACACAATGTTCGTGCTGTCCGATACCCATGTGTTTCGCCCCAATCTAGTTAATATTGGGCGCTTTGGGTATATGAGGTTCGATGGATTGTCGCGGGTTGAAAATCCTCTCACGGCAGCCGCGATCGGAGAAGGAATGCCGACCGGAATGGCAGGGGCTACTAGTAATGCACCGGGCCTCACAGTTGGTGGTTTGACAATCGGCGATGCGGGCACACCGTCTGCATGGCAGGTAACGAACTCGTTTATCTGGCAAGATACCGTTGCGCTCACCAAGGGGCGGCATAATGCTCGTTTCGGATTGGAGATCAAGCGACACGAGGTTGATGTCGATACGCCGATAGAAACTGACGGCCTGTTACAAATCAGTACTTTCGAAGACTTCCTTCTGGGACAGAGCGCCGCAGAGAATAAAAGTCCCCGCGGACTAAGCAATGTGTCGAACAGCACTGCTGGGGGCGGAATCTTCCGCAGGAACGAACGTTACACAGATTTCGCGGGCTTTGCGCAGGATGATATCCGGTTAGCGCCGCGACTCACGATCAATGCTGGGCTCCGATATGAAATCTTTGGAGCCCCAACGGAGACAAAGGGACGGCTTGCGAATTTCGATCCCGATATCGCTTCGCGGGGGCCGGTTCCGATAACGGGAACGTATACCGGTTTTACGCTGCCGTCGAATTTTCCAGGTGCAGTGCAGGTAGGAATGCAAAAAACACAGTTTGCCGGTCTTTATAAAACACCGTATGGGGATGTCTCTCCCCGGGTTGGATTCATCTGGCAAGTCGCCGAGCACCCGGTTGTTGTTCTCCGTGGAGGATACGGCATGTACTTCGATCGGCATTCCGGCAACATTGCCGAGCAGACGCTGACCCAGCCACCTTTCTCGACGCTCCAGATTTTGCAGGGTAGCCAGAATGCAGTGGCGACGTTGCAGAACCCCTTTGTGCCGCTCGTACCCCCAAGCTCAACCTATCCCATTTTCATGGCACGTACACCGACCTCGGCACCGTTCATCGAAGGTACCAACCCAAATTTAAAAGACGGACGAACGCAGGAATATAACTTCAATGTGCAGTATGCCCTTGGATCGGAATATGTGCTCGATGCTGGTTATGTTGGAACGGTATCGGCGCATCGTCCGGGCCAGATTGAGTTTGATCAGGCCATGCTTGCCAGTCCACAAAGCCCCGTCAATGGTGAGACGACAAATACCACATTGAATGTCCCCAACAGAATGCCGATTCAGGGCATCAGTGAAGGCTCGCTGTTGACAGATTCAGTGTTCATCGCAAATTACAACGCCCTTCAGATCAGCCTGACCAGACGCATGCAACACGGCTTCCAAATGCAGGCAAGCTACACGTGGTCGAAAAACCTTGACGAGGTAAACGGCGAAGTGGGCAATGATCATTTCGAGTTGCAGTTGCCTACCAACAATCAATTCGATCTGCGGCACTCCTCCTATGGGCTCGCAGGTGACGATCGGGATCAACGGCTTGTGGTCAACTTCACGTGGCTGGTGCCTAAAGCAGCAACCGGACCGACCATTGTGCGTCACCTACTCGACAATTGGGAACTCTCGGGTATAGGTCTGATTCAATCCGGCATTCCGCTCAGTATCTTCGATAGCAACGCGGGCTCCGTCTATGGACTTCTTGGGGGCGAGGTGCGTGCAGAGAAAGTCCCGGGTGTTAATCCCTCCACGCATGGATCTTTGTTTTCGCGCGTGGTAGGCACTGGACGATATCTCAATGGGGCAGCATTTACACCGGCGCCCCAGGCGCCGAACGCAGGAGGGCCGGGCGATCAGGATTTCGGGAACAGCGGTGTCGGCATCGTCCGGGGTCCCGGTCAACACAATCTGGATCTAGCGTTGGAACGTATTTTTCCTATCAAGGCCGAGAGTACTTTCCGGCTTCGCGCGGAAATTTTTAACGTAACGAATACACCTCAGTTTGGAAACCCGGATACAAACGTAGGGTTTGCTGTTCCGACCCCTGGTGTTCCAGATCCGGTATCGTCCACTTTTGGCAAGATTTCCGCAGAGCAGGGCGGACCACATCCACGCATCATTCAATTCGCCGTGAAGTACATGTTCTAACCGGAGAGAACAGAGCATGACAATTCAAGAGATAGAGCGCACATGTGATCAGGCGCAGCCTTTGGAGTTCTCCAGGCATGAACTGCAGACGGAAGAACTGTTGCTGCAAAAGACATTCTTTCCCTTTGGCTTTCCGGTTGAGGTTAAAACGAATTCTGAGAATGTCCTCGGCATCCTTGAAGAAGTATGGGGATACTTCACTCCGCAATATGAAACTAAACCTGTCTGCTCTGAGATACACGTTGTAGAAGCCGGTGACGACGAATGCCCTGTCGCTCCTTTGTATCGGATCATGCCGCCGTATCTGATGAGTGTTGCCGATGGCAACAACTACAGCATCGTCGATTTTGAACGAGGCACAGCAAGCGTTTCGATTTCCGATGCGGCTTTACGACGTAAAGCATATGCGTCGTATTTCCTATTAAGCGCGCCGGTCTCCTGCATTGCGACTCGCTACGCTACCCCGGTGCATGCGGCATGTGTGGCCCTGGACGGGCATGGGGTTTTGCTCTGTGGAGACTCTGGCGCGGGGAAATCGACGTTGTCTTATGCATGTGCTCGCAAAGGTTGGACGTATGTATCCGACGATGCGAGTTTTCTGGTGAATGGCGAAAGCAGCCGAATGGTGGCAGGAAATTGTCATCAGGTCCGGTTCCGGCCGGAAGCCGTTCAGTTTTTTCCTGAAATTGAAGGCTTGGAACTTACACCTCGAGCGGCTGGAAAACCTTCCGTTGAAATGCTCACAAATCGTATGCCAAATCTGATTTGTGAGCAAACAGCAAAGATCGACTATATCGTCTTTCTGAATCGGCGAGGCAATAGCGAGCCACAACTCATGCCCTATCGCAAGGATGTTGCCCGATATTTCATGCGCCAAGTACTTTTTGGATTGCCTGAGACGATGGCTGTCCAGTACCAGGCCATTGAAAAATTGTTGACTGCTGAAGTATTGGAACTACGTTACCGCAACCTGGATTGGGCCATCGAAAGACTACGTGTTCTCGTGCAGGAGGGGCATTGATCGAACTTTCCCTCCAGGAAGAAATCAATCCAGATTCCACGCTCTCGTTCTGGCGGAATCCGATCGCTTGGGCGCGAGCGCAGGACCTCAGCCGAGGATACTGGACTTTCTTTGCGGCAGCGTTCTTCTTTGATGCTGGTTTCTCTGTCTATGTCTTTCTCTTCAATCTCTATCTGCTGGATGTTCACTTCAATGAACGCGCTATGGGGCTCATCGGCGGTGCGATGACTCTTGGTGGACTATTGGGAACCCTGCCAGCCGGAACCCTGAGTAAGAGGTTCGGAGTTCGCCCGCTGCTGATTATTTGTTTCGTATTCTCCTCTTTCATGGGTGTGTTACGCGCTATCTGGTTATGGCCGCCAGCGCAAATTGCACTAGCGCTCTTAGCCGGGCTTTCGATGTCGAGCTGGGGAGTGTGCTTTCTGCCAACTGTAGCGCGGCTTACTACTGAGAAAAACCGAACTTCCGCATTTAGCCTCATCTTTTCAGTGAGTATTGGTACGAGCGCCCTAGGTGGAATCATCTGCGGCTATCTTCCTCGCTGGATGAGTGCAGTTGGCTGGTGGATGCATGCTGCAGAAATAAAGCGGCTGATTCTGCTCGCGTCCTGCTTTATTGCTCTGATTGGATTAGCTCCTGTGCTGCGCCTCCATCTACCCGCAGATTCGCCCGATGCATCAGGAATGAAGAGATGTCCACAGCCAGATGGGTGGTTTACCGGCTGGAAGCTTTCTCCTTTCCTCAAGCGTTATTTGCCGTGTATGGCGTTGTGGTCGGCTATATTGGCCGGCTTCAATCCGTTTGCAAATGTGTATCTCTCCAATGATCTGCATGTGCCACTGACCCAGATTGGCCTGATTTTCTCGATCTCGCAGATAGTGCAGCTGGTCATGGGGTTGATTCTGCCGATCCTTGCACGAACAGCGGGTTTGCTGAATGGCATTGTCGCAACCCAGGCTGCCGCGGCAATTACACTGTTCGCTTTAGCCGGCACACGGAACAGGAATGTAGCCATCGCCCTCTATCTTGGCTTTTCAGCCATGCAATGGATGAGTTCACCGGGCCTCTACAACCTGTTGATGAATGAAACGCCTGACCAGCAGCGTAGCACCGCTGCGGCTATGACGATGTTCTGCAATGCCGTTGTGGGATCTCTGGCCACGGCTCTCGCGGGAAGCCTTTTCACTCGTTATGGTTATTCGGCCGTATTGCCCGGAATTGCCGGGTTGGCGTTGCTGGTGGCTTTGCTGTTCCGCACGATGGTTGCTCCGCAAGTAGGTAGTGACGTGGTGCGGCTGAATGTTCGACAAGACAAAAAGGAGATGGCGCGATGAACATAAGGCTCGCCACAGGGCTTATTGCACTGTCTGCGGTCACATCGGCATATGCAGCTAGTCCTGTGCAACCTGGTCCGCAACTGTTGTGTCATCGAACGGCAAATGAGGATGTGCCGGAGAACACATTGGAAAGCCTGGAGCAGGCAGCACTGCTGGGATGCAATGTAGTTGAAATCGACTTGCGACGTACTCTCGATGGAAAGATCGTTCTTAATCATGACGGTATTCTTGAACGCCTTACTGATGGAACGGGAGAAGTAGAGCAAAGCTACTATGAGGATCTGCAACTGCGCGATGCAGGCTCTTGGATGGCGGATCGTTTCAGCGGTATGCATATGGCTCTGTTTGAAGATTCACTACGGCTGGCGAGAGAGATGGATATCCGTCTGGTCCTTGATATGAAGACCAAAGGCATGGGAGCCGAGGTTCTACAGATCGTTCAACGTGAGGGGATGCTGGAGCGTGTGCAGTTCAACGGGGAATGGCAGGATGTTCGAGAACTCGATCCTGGTGCTACGGACGCTGGAGATCATACTGCCTGGGTACAACCGGGTGTTACGCAGGATGCGGTAAAAGCCTTGCATAAACAAGGAAAAGCAGTAATAGCGAACTTTTCCGCCAACGGGCATGAGATGGATATCTCGGCCATGAAAGCCGCTGTGGCCGCGGGGGTGGATGGAATCAATGTTGACTTTCCTCGTTTAGGCGCCGATGCCGTCGGGCGTCCTGTAGAACGAAAGTTGCACGATCTCATATTGCAGGCCGATACTGGCGCCGAAAAAGATCGTATCGCCGCCATTCTGGAATTGGCGAGATATTCTGGATTCTCTTTAGAAAATATGTTCGAGCACTGGCTGCTTGATCCGAACGACCGTATTTCGAGAGCCGCTGCGCTTGCACTCGTAAAAACAAGACCGCAGGCTAGCCTTTCAGTGTTTACAGAGGCTCTGAGATCACCCTACCCCGATGTGCGCGCGAACGCGGCGTGGGCGCTTGGAATGCTTAAAGCCCCTGCAGCCATGCTGGATTCTCTGATGGACGATAAGGATATACATGTACTTGAGCAGACGTTGCTTGCTTTGGCGCGAATGCCAGGTGACGTAAGCGCCGACAGGCTTCTGTCGTTGCTTCAGAGTGGTGATCCGTCGGTTCGCGGTGCAGTTGCAATCGCTTTGGCGAGTCATGACCCGCAGGTGGCCGCTGCTGCGGTTTCTAATCGGCTCCAACTGGAGATGAAAGCAGAGCGAATTATCTATGACGATTATGTAAAGCGAGGGCGGCCGCAACTCACACCGCCTGAAATTGCGAAGATCATGGCTTCATTCCGCTGCCAGATGGAGATGATGCGTGCTATCTCGACAATTCCCGGAGAAGGCGCAACTACAGAGTTGTTTGCTCAAGCGTTTCGGCCAAGCGACGACTTTTCTCAGATGAACAGCATCGTGGCCGCCTTCCAACTCTGGGATCGTGTTAAGGCCGAACCTCGACGGGCAATAGATGCTCTTGGAGCAAAAGATGCGCAGGTTGCGGATCGAGCCGAGTGGATGCTCGTAAAAGCAGGTCCGACTGTGCTCCCAGAGGTTCGGTCAGCGTTATTCAGTGACAATAGGGAGATTCGGAGGCGTGCCATTCGCATCGTTGCCTGGCAAGGAGATATTGCTTCTCTTCCACGGCTGACCATGATGAAGTCTGTAGATCAGTCGGAGTCAGATCTCGCAGCATGGGCGATTCAGAGGATCAGAGACCTACACCCGGATCTGCTGCAGGTCCCAGCGAGTTGATTTCGGGTCGACGGCGGCGCGGCTCACGCAGAGTGTCCTTCGTTCTCATCTAGGCAGAATAATTCGCCGGGTCTAGGTAATGGCTCACATTTAGGGGTTGAAAAACCTCAGTAGTTCTTCTTCGTCATGCTTGCTAAGCTGGGCTCGCACGCGCATGTGCCGAACAATAGTACCCGAGATGCGCGGTGAAAAGCCATCAGGAGCATTGTGGCAACGAGAACAGTTCTGCGCAAAGATGCGTTCGCCCTCGCTATGAAAAGGCTGCGTTTTGTTTGTTGTAAACGCCGTCTTTGCAGGTGCCTGAGCCACCACAGTCTGTCGATCAGATGATTTTTGAGCTTGAACGACATCCGTGATCGGTATAAAAATTGCACCAAGGCTGAGCACAAATCCCAGCAGATGCTTCGGAGCCATTTTATTTTCCTTTCCAGGTGGGGAACAGGAAGCGATACACAATCCCTGTCTCCCAGATATTTTTGTCGCCAGCGGAAGAGAACTGCCGCGAGTAGCTGGTGAGGATTCTTGTGTTGTGCGGCAGGTTGTAATCCAGGCCAAAATCGGCCCGCTGTGTATTGACCAGCGGGAGGCCGTCACTCACGATAGTGTCGCGGCGAAATGTCTGTTGCATCCGAAACACCGGCTCGATTCGGCCAATCCAGCTGTCCAATCCGCCGAAGGCCTGCGTACGATAGTCTGCTTCTATCCAGTAGCCCTGAGCATGATGGCCGCGGGCGAACTCTGAGCGAAGCCGGAAGGCCGTGCCTTTAGGTTCCCACCAGACATGCGTACCATAGAAATTCTCACGGGTGCCTTGCAGCAACCGCCCGTAAGAGATACCAACTTCCAACCGGCTGTCGGGAAGGTACAGGCTTGCGCGACCACCAGTCGAGCGTTCAGAGTTGAATTGTTCGTTCCCGCTGCGCGCCGAGAAGTAGGCGACATAATCGATGGAATACTTGCGCCGTGAAATAGCGGACCCACGAAGTTCACCACCAACGCCCGTTCCTGTTCCCATGGTGCCGAGAGAGGCGATGAGCGGACCATCCTGCAGATTGCCAATCCAGACGGGTGAAAGACGCTCGTTGTATGTGCCGAACGGGGTGAGGAAACTACCGGCGACGAGGGTGAGGTGACTTGCAGCAATGTAGTCGCCCTGCAGATAGGTGAGCCCGACGAAATGAGTATGATTGTAGCCCGGCTGACCATTGCCGTTGGGGGTAAAGGATTCCGTTAAAGCCGCTCGTGATTCAATCAGCAATCGATTTCCGATCGGGGCAGCAAGCAGAGGTTCCATGATCGGAAGATAAGTAGTGTTCCCACCATTGGTGCTCGTTAGAAAAGCAATACCGCCAGAGAGCAGCGGAGTGTCTTGTGCGGTTGCATGCCAGGCTGCGCAGAGCATAGCCAGAGGCCAGGCGACACGCATCGTCCAGCGTGCCAGTCTAAAAAAGCGAAAGCGCAAGATCGAACGCGACATAGAGACAAGCTAGCCGGGTGGGCCCTGTCGCGTGTCTCTGGATCGTCTGGCATTTGTCAATCCATTGTCATTTCATTGCGATATATCAACAACAACAAAGGAATGACAATTTGCTGACGCAGGCATGACACGATGCCTACTGTTGTTCTCTACGGTCAGTGATGAAGAACAGCCGTGATGGCTGGCTGCATACTTCACGACTTGACCACATGATGCTAAAGCAGCTTGCATACTCGAACTACTCGCGCTTACGGCTCTCCCGGATAATCCTTCTTGCGCTCGCGTATGCCATAGGGCCACTGCTGTTTACTGCGAGCAGCGGAAGAGCGCAGGAATCAGCGGATCAAAGTGCAACCGAGAACTCTTCGCAGTCATTATCAGACGGAAGTACTCATGTATCTGCATCGTTCGACGGCAGTTCGGATAGCAGCGATGATAGAAGCACTGCTGCAGCATTTAGCAATCTCAATACACAAGGAACCTCGCTCTCTTCCGATCAGATCATTCAGATCCTTGAACAGAACCCGGACTTATTGGCAGATGTTAAGGAGCAGGTTGTAGAGCGTTTGCAGCAACAGGGAACGCAGATCCAGGCAGGCGATATCTCAGACGAGATGCTCTATGGCCAGATATCAACCAACGCCGGTGTGCGAGCTAACATTACATCTTTTCTTCAGGCGCATGGATATGCTTCACAAAGAAGCCTTCAGTCGATCGGTGACGCGACCGTAACGGGAGAGATTTCTTCGCTTCAGCCAGGCGACTCTCGTCGAGAGAACACAAACGTTGAGCCACCCAATGGATCTGCAGGCATGAATGCACGCGGATTTACTCAGAATTACGGCGAAGCCGAACAGAACAGAGCGAATCATATAATCCGGGACGAGGCCGACCATGCGCAACGAGGTCATGAACAGGCGAATGCCTCGACAGATATTCCTCAGGTGCTTCACCGTCCCACCCCGTACAACCTGCGTTCACTGGAGGATTTATATACACAGCTTCCGGACCAGACAATTCAGCTCAAGCGATTCGGTTCGGAGGTGTTCATCAATCGCAATCTTTTTTCCATGTCACGTGGAAGGTTCAACTCCGATACTCCGCTCGATGTGCCGGTGGGGCCGGATTATGTCATCGGTTCGGGAGATTCACTCACGATCAATCTTTGGGGTGGCATAACTCAGAGCATTACACGCCAAGTCGATCGTAATGGACAGATTCTTCTTCCGGAAGCTGGTTTGTTGCAGGTCGCGGGTCTTCCGCTCGAGCGCGCAGAAAGCCTGATTACTGGTGCACTCAAACGACAATACCGCGATATCCAGGTGTCAGTGACGATCTCCAGGTTGCGTTCGGTCCGCGTCTACATTGTCGGAGATGTGCAGCGGCCAGGTGGATACGATATCAGCTCGCTGGCGACTCCATTGAGTGCCCTTTATGCGGCAGGCGGGCCTACGTCAGTAGGATCGCTTCGCATCGTGCGGCACCTTCGCGGAAAACAATTGGTGGAAGAGGTCGATCTATACGACTTTCTGCTTCATGGCGTGCGGAAGGGTAGTGTTCGTTTTGAAAGCGGCGACACACTGCTGGTGCCTCCGGCAGGTGCCCAGGTTGCGATCTCAGGAGCTGTAAAACGGCCAGCCATCTATGAGCTCAAGGCCGGAGAATCAACTCTTGCCTCAGTCATTGCAGACGCAGGAGGTTTCACCGCTTCCGCATCTTTCAATCACATTGTTGTTGAACGGATCGACGCGAACCAGCAGCGCGAAACGGTAACTCTAAAAACATCCGGGGGACATAACCTTCAGGGCGATCGTGCTGCAATCGATACGTTTGTCATCAAGGATGGAGACCGCATTCATATTGCTCCGATTCTTCCTTACAGTGAGCGTGCCATCTATCTTCAAGGTCATGTTGTTCGTCCGGGGCGCATACCCTACACCGAGGGCATGCAGTTAAACGACGTATTGCGTAGCTACCAGGATATGCTGCCTGAACCGGCAGCACATGGCGAGATCGTTCGCCTTGTGCCTCCGGATCTTCATGTCGAAACGATCTCATTCAATGTTCCTGACGTGCTCATCGGAAACGCAAACCTGACACTCCAGCCATTCGATACGATTCGCATCTTCGGTCGATATGAGATTGACACACCTACAGTCACGATTCATGGCGAAGTACTGCGGCCTGATACCTATCCATTATCGAAAGGTATGACGGCAGCCCAACTGGTGCGCATGGCAGGCGGCTTCAAACGCGACGCACTGCTCGATAGTGCCGATCTGACAAGTTATCGCATAGAGGGAGGTGATCGCGTGGATGGTCAGCTTACAACGGTTCATATTGGCGCAGCCGTCACCGGAACAGACCCCAATGCAGATGTCACGCTGAAGCCGGGCGACGTTCTTACTATTCATCAGCTCACCGGATGGAGCGAGATCGGTCAGTCCGTGACCATTCAGGGCCAAGTCAGGTTTCCCGGAAATTATGGATTTCGTGAAGGCGAGCGACTTAGCTCTGTACTGCGACGCGCGGGAGGCATGCGCGAAACGGCGTATGCCGGGGGAGCTGTGTTGATCCGGGAGCAGGTGCGAGAACTGGAAGAAAAAAGCCGACAGGAACTTATTCGACAAATCGAGGCGAACTCCGCCGCCGCACGTCTTGGCCCGGCTGTTGGCGCAGGAGATACCGGCGGGACGCTGCAATTGATTAAAGTCCAGCAGGAGCAAGCGCTGGCTCAGCTAAAAAGCCATCCTGCAACTGGCCGGATGGTTATTCACATCAGCGCTGATATCGATAGCTGGGCCAATACCCCAGCCGATATCGAATTGCGGCGTGGAGACGTGTTGACGATTCCGAAGCGCCCCGGCTTTGTGCTCGTGACAGGCCAGGTTTATAACGCCACAGCGCTCACTTTTACTCCTGGAAAGACAGCAGCCTGGTATCTCAGTCGTGCAGGTGGCACAAACGGAGCCGCCAACCGAAAGGAGATATTCATCATTCGCGCCAACGGCTCGGTCGTGGGTCGCCACTCGGGAAGCTGGTTCAACGATGTGCTGTCGACCAGGTTGAACCCAGGAGACATGGTCGTAGTACCACAAAAGATTATTGGTGCGTCGCTGTTATGGCGAAATCTTCTGACCACGGCGCAGCTGGCGTCTTCGATTGCGATTACCGCCGGTATTGCGGCAGCTGCGTTGTAGGCTGAATCTCCGATAACGCCGGTATTGATAAAGACTTCATGAATAGGATGCTCCTTTCAATTCGACAAGCTGTCAGTTATTCCGGTTCTCAGGCGGGCTCACAGTGCCTGCAAACGGAACACAGAGTTACGAGATGAGTTCCAGCGTTTCTACATCAGCGGCTGTAGAAGTCAACCAGGAGATATCTTCTCGCTGGGCTGTTCGAGTGATGTTGCTTTGGCGGCATCGTAGATTGCTAGCTCGCGTCACCGCGATCTCACTTGTTGTCAGCCTGGGGATCGCGTTTCTTATCCCAAAGGAGTACAAAGCGACAGCCAGTATTATGCCGCCTGATCAGCAAAACCCTGGCGCCATGATGCTGGCGGCTCTCATCGGTCGTGGAGAATTCGGCTCTCTCGGTACTTTAGCCAGCGGATTGCTAGGAGGACATACTACGACCGCGCTATTCGTCAATCTGCTTCAAAGCGGAGCAGTTCGTGGTGCCTTAATCGATCGCTTTCATCTCCAGCAGGTCTATCACACCAGATATAGATTCACGACTGCAAAGCGCTTGGCTCGTCGCACGAAGATCAGCGACGATAAAAAGAGCGGCGTCATCTCCATCGAGGTAGAGGATACCGATCCTGTACGCGCGCGGGATATGGCGCAGGCATATCTGGACGAATTAAACAGGTTGGTAAACCAGACCAGCACATCGGCGGCCCGCCAGGAACGTATTTTCATTGAGCGGCGTCTGCACGCTGTGCAAGGCGATCTTGAGCAGGCGCAGCTGGCTCTGAGCGAGTTTTCGAGCAAAAACAGTACGGTCGACATTAAGGAGCAGACTCGCGCGATGGTCGACGCAGGCGCTCGTGTTCAGGGCGAATTGCTCGTTGAACAATCCAGCCTGCAAGCTTTGCGGCAGATATACAGCGATGACAATGTGCGCATTAAAGAGATTCAAGCCCGCATTGCAGCCCTCAAAAAAGATCTGTCACAGATGGCCGGATCGTCCGCACCTTTACCGGCGTCGGTTTCTACCATCGCCGATGAAAAGGGAGAGTTGTATCCACCGTTGCGCCAGCTTCCACGTCTCGCCGTTCCATACGCAGACCTTTACAGACGGGTCAAGGTGGAAGAAACGGTCTTCGAATTGCTTACGCAGCAATACGAGATGGCAAGGATCGAGGAGGTCAAGGATGTTCCCGTTGTGAGCGTGATCGATGCCCCGGGAATACCTGAAAGGAAATCGTTCCCTCCACGCCTGATCCTCACTCTGCTGCTGACCCTGCTGGCTTTTGCAGTAACTGCAGGAGTGCTCTTGCTCAAGGAAGTTTGGGCGAGCCTAAGTCCCGGCGATGCCCGCAAAAAACTTGCTGCTGAGATTGTGCCGGTCGTACGCAGACGCTGGCATGCCATTGTCTCTGCGAGTAGAGGAATCGCATGAAGAGGCACCTTGTCAATGCTGCTTACGGCGCGTTGGACTACGTGTCTTATCCATTCGGGATGCTTGCCATTGCGCCTATCGTTCTTCATAAATCAGGTGCGGCAGAATATGGGCTTTGGATGATCGCCACGGCTGTCGTTAGTGCCGGTGGAATCATTGCTTCCGGATTCTCTGATGCAGGCATGCAACACATCGCCACGCTTCGTGGAATGAACCACACTACACAAATCGGACAAATGATTCGGGCACTCTTTGGAATAAATTTGGCGCTCGGCTGCCTTGTCGCGCTTAGTGTCTGGATCGGAGCTCCGTACGCCGCTCGTCACATTGCTGCCGCACACGTTATGCCGGTGAGCGAATGCCTCACTTCGCTTCGAATCGCGAGCGTGATCATTCTCATGCGCGCAATCGAAGCTGTCAGCGCTACAGCGCAACGCGCATTTGAGGAATACCGTCACAATGTGCGGATCAGCACAGCCAGCCGGCTTTTGACGCTAGCTTCGGCTGCCATTCTTTCTGCGTTCGACATGCATATAGACCGCATCATGCTAGCTACTGCGGCAATCTTTGCAGGAAATACCTATCTTCAATTCCGATCACTAAAAAAGCTTCTCGGCGATATCTTGTTGCGGCCTGCCTTTCGGATACGGGAGATACGTGTTCTGGCAGTTACAGGTATTTTCGTTTGGCTGCAGGCAGTAGGTAGCGTGATCTTCCGTCAGCTTGACCGAATTCTCCTTGGCCTCTCTCTCGGAGCTGCTGCTGTCGCTCCATATTCGATCTCCATTCAATTCGCTGAGCCGCTCTTTGGTTTGACGGCATCTGGGTTCAGCTTCTTCTTTCCATACCTCTCCAGCCGCGTAAGTATGTCTTCGAGTGTCGGGCTAAGGCGTTCCGTTCTAAAAGCATTTGCGGGGAACCTGCTTCTTGTATCTGTTGGGACTGGCGTGCAGCTGATTTTCGGAGCTCGTTTCCTTCTTGTCTGGGCAGGACCTGCAGTGGCACATCAAGCCTCCTCGGTCTTTCCTTGGATTGTCCTTGCGTCGGCGTGTTCGGGGCTCAGCGTTACCGGAACTTATGCTCTACAGGCGCTTGGACAATTCCGCACGGTGGCATGCATCAGCCTGGGCAGCAGGAGCGCTGTTCTTGTGCTGATGCTGTACCTGCTCCATATCCGTGGCCTCCAGGGATTGGCGATAGCACGACTCTGTTATGGTGCCGCGATGCTGTTGGTCTATGTACCTATGGTTCGAGCGCTGGGCTGGGCACAGAAGCGCAATGCAGTTCACAAACGCACAGCCGTTGAAGAACTGCAGGAAGGAGCCCATCTGTGAATGTCCTGATCGCTGCCGCTCAGTTTTCATCCGAGATATCCGGGATTCAGCGTCATGCGTTCAATTTGGTTCGTTGTCTTCTGAGTCAACCGGATATCGAAGCAGTGCACTTTGTTGTGGCTCCCTGGCAATGCGAGATGATGCGCTCTTCCGGACTCAGCTCAATGGATCGAGTCGCCACACACATAGCGGATATGAAGCAATGTTCGTTGAGTCTGAATTTCTGGTATTACTATCGACTCCCGCAACTGATCAGGCATATCCAGCCTGACATCATTCACCTTTCATACCCGGTTCCGGTGAATGCATCGTCGATCCGTTGCCCTATCGTGCTCACATTGCACGATCTCTATCCTTTCGAAATTCCTCAGAACTTCGGTTTTCCGAAAGTCTTGTTTAATCGCTTCATTCTTAGACAGTGCCTCCGCAGTGTAGAAATTGTCGCGTGCGTTTCTGACACAACGGTTTCTACGATGAAGCGCTATATCCCGCGCTTTATCTGGAAGAAAGCGGTTCGAATCTATAACTGCGTCGAGCCGGAGCATGCTATTGCCGAGTGTTCACCAATCCCCGGTTGGCGCCGTGAGCCCTTCTTGCTGTCAGTCTCACAGCATCGGAAGAACAAAAACATACCCCTGCTTATACGGGTACTTCATCGCCTGCTATGTGACCGCAGGATTCATCCAGACATGAAGCTGGTCATAATCGGCATTCCAGGTCCAGAAACAGAACGAATTCATCAGCTTGTAGCCAAGCTTCGCCTTGAAAGATGCGTGATCTTTCTGCAAGGACTGCCCGAAGCAGCGTTGCAATGGTGCTATCACAACTGTGAATTGCTTGTTGCTCCTTCGGAGACAGAAGGCTTTGGGCTTCCCATCGCGGAAGCCCTGCTTGCTGGCTGTCGAGTCGTTTGCTCTGATATTCCAGCCTTTCGCGAGATCGATCAGAAGCATTGTCGCTTTATCGCGATGGGCGCTGGCGCTGAAGAGCGGTTCGCTGATGCCATTGTAGCCAGTCTCGAGCAATCTCCCGCTCCGACTGTATCCCTCCCTCAGTTCTCCTCAGCAGTTCTTGGAACTCAATACCTAAATCTGTATCGCGAATTATTGTCGCTTGCGGCATCTCCTCTGACTGAGTCATATGACAAGCCGCTCACGACATCGGCATCCGGGAGGCAATCATTATGAATGCGATAAAGGCATGGGTGCTGGAGAGTAGGAGGGAAGGCTGTGATTACATCTGAGTCCTTTCTTTCTAAATCATTTTCAAAAGACCTCAAAGCCTCCGAAGACAAACTGCGGCATGTGCTTTCGCGAAAACTGTTCCTGCATATTTTTGCATTTTGTGAAGTTGTGATTGATTTTCTGACCTGCACTACTGTGATCTTTTTGGCAAGTATGGTGCAGTCGCATATAGGTGCTCCAACAGGGACTACCGCGCATACATCGCTGCTTCTAGGAACCGTTGCGGGGGGTATAGTCGTTATCCTGATGCGTAGTAATTGCTATGGGCCTAAGTTTGATGCAGTTCAAGAGACTGCGGAAGCGATTCGGGCCTCATTTTATGCGATAACAATTCTCTCGCTTACCCGGTTTTTGCTACAGGCCAACCTGTCGTTTGGCGCAGTTGTTATCGGTTTTATATTGGTCCCTCCGGTATTGATGCTCCAGAAAGAAGCACTAGACTGGGTAATTCGCAAACTTCACAACAGCGGTCATGGAGCAGATCGCGTTGTTATTTATGGAGCGGGAGAAACCGGCTGGCGCATCGCCTCTGCGCTTCTCGTATCACCGCGCTGCGCCCTGCGCCCTGTGGCGATCATCGATGAGAATTCACAATCAATCGAGACTTGCGGATTGGAGATGGCATACAGGGAAAATCCGGAGATTGCTGTTGAATGTGTTCCGATCACTGCCGATCTTCTGCAGAAATTTCACTGCGAACTGCTGATTGTTGCATCGAAGCTTTCAGAGGAGCAACAGGAGAGTCTTCGAGTGGTTGCAAAATACGCTGGCGCGCGAGTGGCATATTGCTCTGACAACCCCGGCGTAGCAGGAGAAGCTACGGAATGTATTGTTCAAGGGTTGCAGCTCGCGTATGTGGAAACGACTCGAGCGCCATGGCACTACACGTGCAGTAAACGGATATTCGATTTCTGCGGATCATCGATACTTCTGGTACTTCTTTCTCCTGTCTTTCTTCTGATTGCGTTCCTAATTCGGTTGACGTCCCCAGGCCCCTCGCTCTTCGTTCAGAAGCGCGTGGGGCGCAATGGCGTGCATTTCAAGATGTACAAGTTCCGTTCGATGTCTTATCGAGCACATCCTTACGAGAACTCTCCTAAGAGTTCTCATGATCCACGGATCACCGCAATCGGTAGATTTCTCCGAAGGACGAGCCTGGATGAACTCCCTCAATTGTTCAATGTGCTTCTCGGTCAGATGTCCCTGGTTGGACCGAGGCCAGAGATGCCGTTCATTGTCCGCCGCTACAATTCGCAACAGCGCAGAAGACTTGAGGTAACGCCTGGAATCACAGGGTTATGGCAGCTCAGTATGGATAGGGCATATCCCATCCACGAAAATCTCCATCACGACTTCTCTTACATCAGGCGTCGGGCTTTTTCGCTGGATCTCGCGATCCTGGTTCACACTCTGTTTTTTGCAATGCGAGGCGGGATATGAACCGATATTCTGAATTTTCGCCGGCTACACATCCGGTTTCTTCTATTCCTCGTGATCAGGCGGAACCCGCCATGACAGCTGTTTGCAGTCACGAGTATGCAGACGTTCTTGGTGTAAAGGTTTCTGCAGTGAATCTTCATCGCGCAGTGGAAATAGCGGCCCAATGGATCGAAACCAGCCACCCTGGATATATCTGTGTGACGGGCGTGCATGGCGTCATGGAAGCACAAAGGAGTCCCGATCTGCGCGAGAGTCTGAATCGTGCCGTCATGAATACTCCGGATGGTATGCCGATGTCATGGGTCGGACGGCTGCAGGGCTTTCAGGATATGGATCGGGTATTTGGGCCGGAGTTTATGTCGGCAATGTGCCGGCTTTCTCTCACTCGGGGATACCGGCACTTCCTTTATGGCGGTATGCCAGGAGTGGCAGAGCAATTACAAGCTGCTCTGCAGAGAAAGTTTCCAGGTTTGCAGGTCGTTGGTACTTATACGCCTCCTTTTAGAAGCCTGAATGCTGGAGAAGAAGATGCACTTGCTCTACAAATACAGAATGCAAGACCGGACATCATGTGGATAGGGCTGAGTACACCGAAGCAGGAGCGTTTCATGGCGCAGTATGTAAATCGCCTTCAGGTGCCGTTACTCGTAGGGGTCGGAGCTGCATTTGATTATCACACCGGTCGCATCCGGGATTGTTCGCCATGGATCAAGCGAGCCGGCCTCCAGTGGTTACACCGATTGGTACAGGACCCGCACCGGTTGTGGCGGCGATATCTCCGCAACAACCCATCGTTCGTTTGGAACATCACTCTTCAAATGTTGAAACTACGTCGTTATCCGTATAACTCCAGCTCTACTCCTGAGATAAAAGCAAATGCTGAGGTGCAGTCGTGAGTGCAATTTGCATCGACCGTATCGCGACTGCGGTTCCTCCGCATGATATCCACGCAGCCTTTCTGGAGTATGCGACAGGAATGCTTGAACAGCAGAGAGCTCGTACTTTGCTGCGCCACATGGCGGAACGATCAGGTATCGAACACCGGTACTCTTATATTCAGACCGAAGCAGATATATCCGGAGAATTTGTTGATGGCAGGCGTCTTTTTCGATCAGGAGCATTCCCCACGACGTCGCAACGTATGGACCTGTTTGAGCGGTTCGCGCCTGCTCTTCTTCGATGCGCGCTTGATCGCCTTGCTCTTAATTTAGAAGAGCGTCGGAGCATTCGCCATGTGATTGTTACCTGTTGCACTGGGCTCTACGCTCCTGGCCTGGACTTCATCGCGCTGGAGCACTTGGATCTCGATCCGGGTACAGAACGTACGATGGTTGGTTTTATGGGGTGCTATGCAGCAATCAACGGTCTCAAACTTGCCCGGCACATTGTACGTTCCGAACCTGATGCCAGTGTCCTGATGATTAATCTGGAATTGTGTTCGCTCCACTTTCAGGAAACCCAGAATATCGAAAAGATTCTTTCCTTTCTCCTTTTTGGAGATGGGTGTGCTGCCAGTTTGATATGTGCTTCGGAACAAGGTCTTGCTTTGAACGAATTTCAATCATTCACGATACCAACAGCGCGAAATCTCATTCGATGGGCCATCGGAGATAGCGGATTTAGCATGGAGCTATCGGGGAAGGTTCCCGGTGAACTGGGGAAATTTCTTCGATCTCATAGAGATGAACGCGATTTGGTTGGCCCTGTAGATTTATGGGCGGTGCATCCTGGCGGACGCTCTGTCCTTGATGCCGTAGAGGATGCACTGGAGCTCTCTCCCGACAAGCTTGCAGCTTCGCGTTCGATACTAAAGCGGTTCGGCAACATGAGCTCGGCCACTGTGATGTTCGTGCTCGCGGAAATGATGCAAAATGCGGTGCGAGGGCAAATTGGACGAGCCATGGCATTCGGACCGGGACTGACTGCCGAGATGATGAGGTTCCATGTTCTCTGATGCACACTCCGGGGAAACAGCGATCAGCCGGGGAACGCATAGGCCTCGGAATATGTAGCAGCATATCGCTGGAAGTCATTTGTATGGCGGAGGTGACCCGGCGTTTAAACATAGCAGGGAGCAAGTACCTGATGATTCCAGCGCTCACCCATGATGTGCTTGTGCTTGGAGGCGGCCCGGCGGGTTCTACTCTTGCGATAAATCTTGTGAAAGCCGGACGACAGGTTGTTCTTATCGAAAAGAACCGTGAGCCGGAACATAAAGTCTGCGGAGAGTTCCTTAGTCCTGAATGTTCGCGCTATCTTCAGCAAGTCGATATTCAGCCGGAGCGCCTGGGGGCGCAAATCATCCATTCTGTGCGAATTGCAGCGCGTGATGTCATCGCCGAAGCAAGTTTACCGGTGCCCGGGCTTTCGCTCACGAGGCGAACTCTGGATGAAGCTCTATTACAGAGTGCTCGCCAGGCAGGTGTTTATCTTTTGCGCGGCTACACCGTCGACCAACTCGAACGGGCATTTAAGGATGATGGCTCTATCACCTGGAAGACGCAGATTACTGATCCATCCAAAGCTTCAACTACGATTCTTGGCCAGGATGCGTTTCTTGCTACAGGAAAACACGATCTTCGCGGTTGGCGCCGTTCAACGAGAGGTACCCATGCGACACTCGTTGCGCTGAAGATGTACTTCATTCTTTCGCCTGAGCAGCAAAAAAAAATAAATAGCCATGTGGAGCTAATCTTGTATCCCGGCGGTTACGCAGGATTGCAGCCGGTGGAAGACGGTTATGTAAACCTCTGTGCGCTCATTACCAAAGAAAGACTTCGCTCTCTTGGAGGCGGATGGCATGACTTGCTGGATCACATGGTTGACTATTCACCCCATCTCGAAAAACGTCTTGCAGGAGCGAGGCCTGTGCTCGATCATCCTTTGGCCGTTTCGTCCATTCCTTACGGCTATCGCGCAGGAGCAATCGAAGAAGGTGCAGAATCCCCTTGGAAGTTGGGTGACCAGGCAGCCGTTATCCCGTCATTTTGTGGAGATGGTATGGCCATCGCCTTTTACACTGCAGATCGCGCGTCGCAGTTCTACCTGGGTGGCTCAACTTCCGCAGCATTTCATGCTGATGTGCGACGGCAATTAGAACGCCGTCTCTACTGGACTTCAATGCTGTCTCGATTTCTTGTAGCGATGCCATCGTTGGCACAGGCCCTTCGTTTACATCCCTCTGCTCTCCAGGAGATATTTACGGCAACCCGCCTTCCGCTTTCAGCCCGTATCAGCACAACAGCTTCCAGAGAGTATTGATATGTTTACGGACATTCACCGCGATTGGCATGCCCATGTTCGCAAAAAAGTGTCAGGTAAATAGTCCGCGTACGCGATGCAATCGGGTAATCGTTCTTATCGCGCGGCACGGTTGCAGCAAGCCCCCGACAATCTCGTGACAATCGACTAACTGCGGAATGACAACTGATGGTTTGCGGCAGACTAACGTGAGAATGGCCGTGGAAAATGGCTTAAATTGCGAGACAGCAGTCCATGCGCTTCCCGTATAGAGTGCTCCATCGCACAACAGGTGCATGTTCAAGAGGAATATTCATGAAAAGGATGCTGATGCTGCGGGTTCTGTGTGTTGGGATACTGGCCGGATGTGTGTTTTCTACAGAGGCTGCTCCCGCCCAGGAGGTGCCGAAACGTATCGAAGTCACTGCCAAACGGTTTACATATGAACCCTCAGAGATCACTGTGAAAAAGGGACAGCCTGTCGTCCTTGTGATCAAAAGCCTCGATGTCGCCCATGGCCTGCGTTTTCGCGATTTGAACCTGAACATAAAGGTCGGCAAGGGTGGATCGACGGAGTTACAGTTCACGCCACAGAAGACGGGCGACTTTGTGGGACACTGCTCCGTCTTCTGTGGCTCCGGCCATGGTGGCATGATATTGACACTTCACGTGGTGAATTAACGTGCATCCAATCGTCAAAATTCTGACTGCTGCTTTTGTTATGGGGCTGGCTGGCTGCAAGGTCACCCCTCCGAGCAAAGTCGAATCCAGGACAATCGCTTTCGCAAAGCATCATGTGTTTGTTCGTAATAAGAGCCAGAAAAATCCTTTGGCGTATACGCGCGAAACTTGGGAGGATGGCAAGGAGGCATTTTCCCACTACTGCGTGGCCTGTCATGGCAATGACGGACAGAATACAGGCGTTCCGTTCGCCGATCATATCTCTCCGCCTATTCCATCACTGGCATCGCAGGATGTGCAAGGCTACACAGATGGCCAGCTAAAGTGGATTTTGGATAATGGAATCTATCCATCTGGAATGCCCAGTTCCAAAGGTATTCTGAGCGATGACGAGCTCTGGTCGATTGTGGTGTTTCTGCGGCACCTTCCACCCGCGGGCAGCCAGGGAGTTCCTGAAATGTATACGCATTGACTCCATGGTTCGGAGCATTTGACATAGTGAGCGAGAATAAATATCCACCCAACATCACTGCTGAAGACGGAACGATACCGTTGCTCGTCGGCTTCTGCTTTGCTTTTCGCCTTGCAATACCGATCCTCAGTATGAACCTCGCCGGTATGGAACTTCAGGAGGGCTCTATCTTGAAGCTTGCGGCAGGCTTTCTTGTCTTTGGCCTTGTGTGCTTTGTCTATCTTGGCGCTCCTGCTCGGCCATGGAGTTGGTTATTACAGCCAGCACCCATACGATGGGTACTGCTGTTTCTCTTCTTCTCACTATGCAGCTTTTTTTGGAGTGAAGCGGCATCTCTTACATCATCTCTCGCGTATTGGTGTGGAACAGCTACCGATGTAGCAACCGTTCTAATACTGCTTCGTACTGGAAGCATTGCGGATACCGCCATCAATTTGCAAAAGGGGTTTATTTACGGTGCTTGCGGCATTGCCTTGGTTGCATGGATCATGCCTGCACAATATGATCTGCGGCTGGGCGACGAAAGTATTTTTAGTGCAAACTCAATCTGCAATGTCTGCGTCTTTGCAGTCTTTTTTTCTCAATATCTTAGGCGTCGCAACCAGATAAAGCTGATTTTTCTCACAGTATTTCTCCTGGTTACGATTATTCGTAGTCTCAGTAAGACTACGATCGCAGCGTTTTTCATATCCCAGGTTTATGTGTTGGTACAGGATCGCTTCATGAGCCGCAAAACCAAGCTGCTCCTGACCTTTTTCGTAGCACTCCTTGTTTTTTGCTTCTGGAGCCTCTTAGAGGCGTATTACAACATCTATACAACTACTGGAAATCAGGCTGAAACGCTGACCGGCCGCACGGCCATCTGGAGCTATATAGTGAACGCGGCACCAGAGCGCCCCTGGATCGGACACGGCTTCGATTCCATGTGGAATGTAGTGCCGGTGTTTGGAACCTTTGAAGCTCGACATGCAGAGAACGAACTGCTGGAGCAGTTCTATTCATATGGTGTAACAGGTATCGTCTTGCTGTGTGGAATTTATATTAGTCTTTATCGCTACATTCGTAGGCTGGCACACGACTCAGTACGAGTGGTCCTTGCTAGCATCATCCTGTTCGTGGTTGTTCGCGGAGTTGCGGAGGCCGAGCCATTCGATCTCCTATTACCCTTATGGACTGTCTCTTTCATCGCCCTGCCGCTGCGGCAGGAAGCAATGATGCCAGGTACGGTTCCACGCTACATGGCCAAAGGGGTATCGCAATCCATACCGGCAATTAATAATGGATAACGATCTAAAACTAACGAAATTAAAGCTAAATGTCATCCGATTGTCATTTCTGCGCGCCGGGATGATTATTATAGGGCCGGATCGACCAGAATAGAAGGGAGGTCCGAAAATCATGAATATCGATTTGATGGAAGATGATGTCGAACTCGAGGCTGTGCCGTCGACGAACCTGGGCACCATTCTCGTTATTGAAGACGATCCTCGTATGCAGAAAGTGCTTCGCAGGATTTTCGTAAGCGAGCATTATGCTGTTATCGTTGCGGGCGACGGACGTACCGGGCTTGAATTATTTCGTCGCGAGCGACCGCTTGCGGTGATCCTGGATATTGTTCTTCCAGGTATTTCCGGACGCGAACTGTGCCAGACATTCAAGAGTCTCTCCAGCGACACTCCCGTGATCGTCCTGAGCGCGATCAGCGAGGTTGTCGACAAGGTATTGCTCTTGGAGTTAGGTGCTGATGACTATGTCACTAAACCCTACAGTCCACGAGAGTTGATGGCACGGGTTCAGGCTGCGATTCGCAGACAACGCAAGCCTCCGAGTTCCAGCGTCTTTCGATTTGGGGATTGCGAGATCGACTTCAAGAGCATGACCGCAAAAAGAAGTGGAGTTCCCACGGTACTTACTGCACACGAGTTCAAGCTGTTGAAGTTTTTTACACAGAACGCAGATCGTGTGCTCACGCGGGAGATTTTGCTCAACGAAGTTTGGGGCTATAACGCCTATCCCACAACGCGAACTGTAGACAACCAGATTCTTAAGTTGCGTCAAAAACTGGAACCCGATCCGGCAAATCCCAAGCATCTGCTTACAATCTATGGTGCAGGGTACAAATTTGTCCCATGATGCTCATCACGTTTCGCTGGGGGAATTGCCCAACTCCTCTCCGATGACGCCGACTTCACGTCAGCAAGGTATCCGAACACATGTATTACTCGTGTTTGCGATGGCTGTAGTTACGGTTATTGTGACTACATTGTGCTTGGTTCTGTTACGTAATCGACTGCACGCTCAAGTAACAGACAATCTCTCCCAGGATCTCAGGCACTCCATTATCACGTTTGAAAATCTTCAGGCCGAAAGGCTCGCCGCACTAGACCGCGAAAACGCATTACTTGCGGAGCTTCCCACCCTGAAAGCGCTGATGACCAGCGGAGATAATCTCACGATTCAGGATGGCGCCGTCGAGTTCTGGCAACTCAGTGGGATGGACTTATTCGCGCTTGCTGATGCCACAGGACAATTTGTAGCCGTCTATGCGAAGGGTGAGCCGGCAAATGCCTCAATGCGCATGGCGCTCAAAAATCTGCTCAGCTCGCATGACAAGCGCTACCTTATCAATGGCACATCGTTGTACGCCTGCTCCCTGAAGCCACTTTACTTTGGCAGCGATGAAAGCGGTACTTTGCTTGGGCATGTGGTCAGTTGCATTTCCATCGAACGCACAGTTCGCCAGATTAGCCAACCCACAGGCGTGGAGGCGACCTTTCTAAGTGGAGGTCGTGTTGTGGCAACTACGCTGGGGGTAGCTGAACAGACCAGCTTGTCGAATCCTCTACTACTATCAGCAACTCCCAGATCGCCGGTGCAGGCAATGTTCGGAAGTAATCGCTACCTTGTTGCCACAGAAAGCCTATCCGCTTCTGCAACTTCTCCACTGCAATTAGTGTTGCTGAAATCCTTTGAGCCCGCAGAGCGTTGGATCAGCCGCATCGATCGCGTGGTTCTGAGTACGGGAGCGGTGGCGTTATTGTCTGGAACGGTTCTGATGATTGCGCTTGCTCGCCTGTTAACTCGCCCACTCGAAGAACTTTCAAAAGGAGTACGCGCGTTCGGCATGGGAGACGATCAATACCGTATTCCTGCCCACGGAACTCAGGAAGTACGCCAGTTGAGCGAAGCCTTTTCGAGCATGCGGGATGAAATTCAGCAAAAAAATCGAGCCCTGCTTGATGCCGAGCGCCTCGCAACGATCGGTCGCATGGCAAGCTCCGTTTCCCATGATCTGCGGCATTACCTTGCAGCCGTCTATGCAAATTCGGAATTTCTCGCGTCCGGACGTCTTTCGGAAGAAGAACGTAACGAGATATTTGGCGATATTCGGTCCGCTGTGCACGGAATCACTGATATGATCGAGTCGCTTCTGATCTTTAGCCGTACTGGTACCAGCTTGAGAAGATCACCGGAATTGATGGCTACTCTTCTCGAACGAGCCGTGGCGCTGGTTCGCTCGCATCCGGATGCGGATGGTGTCAATTTGACTGCGAAATTGTGTGACCCTGCACAATCGGAGGCAATTGTTGATGGTAAACAGATCGAACGCGCGATTTACAATTTGCTATTAAATGCATGTCAGGCCGCCCGGGCAAATCGATCGCAACCCATCGTCACAATCAATTTGGAAACGGATGAGCGATACATGATGGTAAACATCATCGATAATGGTCCTGGAATTCCCGAGAACATTCGCACCAATCTCTTTGAGCCTTTTGTGAGTGAGGGAAAGCAGAAGGGAACAGGGTTGGGCCTAACCCTAGCTCACTGCATTGCAATGGAACACGGCGGAGAGGTTGTTCTTCTTCGCAGCAATCCGGGAGAAACAATATTCCAGTTACGAGTAACACGCGATTTGCCGACACGAACGCCGGCTGCTGATTCTGAGCCGAAGCATTCCGATCAGGTCATTGCACATGAAAAGTCTTGGATATAGACGCAACCACGCCTCTGTTGTACTCGTTCTCTCCTCGGTTTGGCGAACTACATCTGTGTCCCTGGTTATCTTGGGAGCCTCCTCTCATTTGCTTTATGCGCAGGTCAATACATCCCCGAGCGTGCCCCAACGGATTCAACAACTAACTGATGCTATGACACGTGCGCAGGCGCAGATACAGGAGACGCAGCATCAACTCGATGAGATGCGGAAGGAACTAGGAGAACTGCAGCAACAGATGAACAGCAGCAGAACCACCGCTTCGCCCGTGAAGGCGGAGCAGAATTCGCCATCTAGATCTTCGCCGGTTGCGACAGCGCCGACTGTACCCGATATACAAAACATCCGTGAGCAGCAGGAGATGCAGCAGTCTGAAATTGCAACTCAAGACCAGATCAAGGTCGAGAGCGAGTCGAAGTATCCTGTGAAGCTGACGGGATTGCTGCTCCTGAACGGCTTTATCAATACCTCGGCTGTGGATACGCCATCTACTCCAAGTCTGTCGGTTAGCGGTCCGGGAAGTACGGGAGCTACCGTCCGCCAGACGATCTTTGGTTTAGATGCGCGGGGCCCGCATCTCTTTGGAGCCCAAAGTTATGCAGACCTCAGGGTCGATTTCAATAGCAATCAGCAGGCCGGTAGCCCTCCGTACAATGGATATTACGGCGGCAACTCCACCCTATTGCGGCTTCGCACAGCTCATGCGGGCCTACAGTGGCAACATACACGCGCATACTTCTCTCTGGATCGTCCCATCTTCAATCCTGAATCTCCAACATCCTTAGCAGCTGTTGCAGTGCCTGCGCTCGCCTGGTCCGGAAATCTGTGGACCTGGAATCCTCAACTGGGCATTACACGAGACTTTGCCCTGACCAATTCCCAAAATCTCAGGTTGCAGGCTGCATTGATTGATACTGGCGATCCCCCTTTATTGCCGCCTGTTACTTCTTCCACAGGTGTGACTGCGCCAGGTACTGCTGAGCAAAGTCGCTGGCCCGGTATTGAGGCACGTCTCGCGTTCTTCCGTCCCAAAAATCATGATTCTGAAAACCATTTTGGAGTGGGCGGATATTTCGCTCCTCACAATGATTCGCTTGGTAAGAAGTATGATGCGTGGGCAGGCACTCTGGATGGGCGTTTTCAACTGCCGGCGCAATTCCAACTCACGGCCAGCTTTTATCGAGGTCTTGGTCTCGGTGGACTGGGAGGCGGCGCCTACAAAGATTTCGTCTCCAGCTATGACGCCGATACAAAGGGCTACTATTTTCGTGCACTTGATGATGTGGGCGGATGGTTGCAATTACAGGAGAAGTTCAGCGAACGACTTCAGTTCAATGCCGCTTTTGGGCTCGATAATGTATTCGCTCGAGAGTTGCGTCCTTATGCTGTTTACGGGGGGAGTATTTATCAGAACCTCGCTAGAAATCGCACCTACACCGGGAATGTGATCTATAGTCCCAGCGCCTATCTATTGTTCTCGCTCGAATATCGTCACATCGAGAGTGCTCCTGTTATGGGATCAACCAATGGAGCGAACGTAATCGGCATTGCAGCAGGGTATAAATTTTGATGAAAATGCGGCAACTCGCAGGATGGCTTATCGCAGCGTGTGGCATACTCAGTTTTGTTTTGCAGCAGTCGCATGCACAGGTGTCGTCCACGCAGAACTCGTTCGCTGAAGTACAGCTTCATATCGTGGCGGAACCCGCAGGGAAGAACCGTTTTGTATCTGCCGTGATGTGGTTGGATCCTCTCGCGGGAAGCCCTGCCGTTGCATTTCCGGTAGGGCGGCACTACACGCTATTACAAAAGAACCGGACTTTTATTCCCCATCTGCAAGTCGTTCCAGTCGGCAGTTCTGTCCAATTCCCTAATGCTGATCCCTTCTTTCATAATGTCTTCTCACTCTTTGACGGGAAGCGTTTTGATCTTGGCCTCTATGAAGCCGGATCGAGCAAATCAGTCACATTCTCTCGCGAAGGCGTGTCCTACATCTTTTGCAATATACATCCCGAGATGAGCGCCATCGTTATCAGTGTTCCAACGGATTTATATGGCATAGCTGATGCCGACAATTTGATGATGATTCAATATATCCCTTCAGGCGACTACAAATTACAGATCTGGGCTGAGGGTGTGCCTCAATCAGTTCTTGAGCATCTCACACGAACTGTTCATCTCCGACCTGGCAAGAACGATCTGGGAGAATTGAAAATCCCCATCCCCGATCCACGTATGACGCACACCAATAAATTTGGTCGCGCATATGACGAGGAACCAAAATCGCCTTATTAAATTGATGGTCAATAAAGGTTATGTTGTGGCCGATGCGCATGTGATTGCACGCCTCCCTTTCCATAAGTCGCAAGCTGACTATTTTTAAATATTCATTCCAGAAGAGAACTAACGACTTGTGACAATCAGCTAACAGTTTCGTGACAACATCACCAATCAAGATTCGTAAATTCCTACTTATGGCTGGGGAAAGTCATCGTCGATACGCCGATTTTCCTCGAGCGCCAGGTAGGTTTGCTTATGCATACTGAAGTGAAGCGGGCGGTGGTGTGCGGAGCCGGCGGTTTTATTGGCGGACACCTCGTGCGAAGTCTTATCGATCGTGGAGTTCAGGTTATTCGAGCTATCGATATTAAGCCTTTCGAACAGTGGCATCAACTGCTGCCGTCAGTGGAGAACTATTCGCTCGATTTGAAAGAAAAAAGCAATTGTAAGTTCGCAGTAAAAGATGCCACTCATGTCTATCAGCTAGCTGCTGATATGGGAGGCATGGGGTTTATTGAGCATAACAAGGCTCTTTGCATGTTGAATGTTCTGACAAGCACAAACATGCTGATGGCTGCGAAAGAGTCAGGCGTACAGCGGTTTTTCTACGCTTCGTCTGCCTGCGTCTACAACGCTGAAAAGCAGGCAAGGCCCGATGTCGCTCCTTTGAAGGAGTCCGACGCATATCCAGCGCTTCCAGAGGACGGATATGGATGGGAAAAGCTTTTCAGTGAACGAATGTGCCGCCATTTTCAAGAAGATTTCGGGCTCATCTGCCGTGTCGCGCGATACCACAATGTGTACGGCCCTTACGGGACGTGGACAGGAGGGCGGGAGAAGGCGCCGGCGGCTATCTGCCGCAAAGTAATTGAGGCGAAGAGATCGGGCCATCACACGATCAGAATTTGGGGGAATGGCGAGCAGACGCGTAGCTTCATGTTTATCGACGATTGCATCAGCGGTACGGAGATGATCATGGAGAGCGACATCGATGAGCCGATCAATCTCGGATCAAGTGAGCTCGTCACAATCAATCAATTGGTTGATATCGCCGAAGAAATTGCAGGCATACGACTGAAGCGGATATACGATCTAAGCGCACCCAGGGGGGTTAGTGGCCGAAATAGCGATAACACGATGATCCTGGATCGACTCGGCTGGCAACCAGGTATTCGACTCCGGGAAGGTTTGTTAAAGACCTACCTGTGGATAGAAGCGGAAATGCACAGAGAGGAATCCCGAGTCACATCCGTATCAAGGGGACAACGGCGCGCTCTATGCTCTAGTTATTCGGTTCACACGGAGACATCGATACTGGAAAATTAACTGGCAGGCACCTCTATCGAAACCAAGCCCCGCAATCCTTGGCGGGGCTTGGTGAACGGAGATCACTCACCCCTTCCACGCGGAGTTCCGGATAATGCAGCAAAAATTGCTTCGAGCGAAGCTGCTGTCCTTGTCCGCAAGCACATCTGCTTTTACGTTGCCGAAGGTTGTCTCGGGCTTGTGGCGAATGCCTTCGTAGAAGGCCTGCAGAATGTCTTCCTTAAAGCTGGGTGTGCGTGGATATTGCGCCACAATGGCTTCCCGCACCGGATCAGAATATTGGGTATAGCCGAGGCCGAGTACGTCCATCTCAACGCCGGCAGTCACCAACGCCACGATGGGATGCATATACTGCGGAATACCGGGCGTGGTGTGAAGGGCGATAGCGGTCCAAACATTATAAACGTCGATCTGCGGTATGCCGCGCGCCCTGAGGAATGCGGCGGCGGCATTCGCTCCGTCCACCTCAAAACGATCTGACGCGCTGCTGTGGGACGGCATCAATCCAACGTCGTGAAACATGGCGCCTGCATAAAGCAGCTCTGGGTCGAAGTTGAGCTCGCGCTGTTTTCCGGCGAGAGCACCGAAGTAGTAGACACGGCTCGAGTGGTTAAAGAGAAGTTCGGTTTCCGTATCGCGAATGAACTCGGTAATCTCGCGAGTCAGTTGGGTGTCGGGAACCTTAACCTCAGAGAAAACATCGCCTGTCCATAGGGATGATGTGATCGTGGACATTCTTTCCTCCTGTGAGAGTGCTCACAGACCTTACCTTAAGTTGGCCTCGCCTCAGATGCCATGACGCGATTCCAGCAATTTCGGACATGGTGCGTTGTCGGGGTGATCTCGCCGAGTGATGGGAAACGTTGGTTCTGAGGTAATGCTTTTACAATCGGTGAATGCGCCATATTGTCATAAGCGGACCACCGCCGGTTCAGATACTCGACGTCACCGGGCCTCTCGAAGTCTTCTCCAACGATGACCATTACCGGGTTACGGTTGTCGCCAGCGGAGGTGGCAATCAACTTCTTACCAGCAGAGGCGTCACACTCGGAAATGCGGTATCACCGCAAGACCTGCCTGAGTCGATTGACACGCTTGTCATTGCAGGAGGAGCTGGTGCGGAAGCCGGCAACTTCGAGAAAGAGTATATTCAGTGGGTAGCAGACACCGCAGCGCGTTCACGCCGCGTCGCAGGCATCTGTACGGGCGCGTTTGTTTTGGCGGCAGCGGGAGTTCTTGACGGTAAGAATGCCGTAACTCACTGGCGCTTCTGCGATCAGCTTGCACGTGAGTATCCCAGGGTCAATGTCTTGCCCGACAGGATCTTCCTGCGGGATGGTGCAGTATATACGTCGGCAGGCATTACTGCCGGAATTGATCTGGCATTGGCTCTTGTGGAAGAAGACCGAGGACGCGAGGCATCGCTGGCTATCGCGCGGCAGCTCGTGATGTTTTTCTTGTTCGCCCGGGAGGGCAGGCGCAGTACAGCCACATGCTCTCGCGGCAGGCGGCAACATCCAAGCCACTGCAGGAACTCCAGGTCTACATGATGGAGAACCTGCGTGAGAACCTGTCGGTTGAGGTCCTCGCAGAACGAATTGGCATGAGTCCGCGGCATTTTTCCCGCGTCTGCTTGCGCGAGACAAAGATGAATCCGGGTCAGTTCGTGGACCGCCTGCGCGTGGAAGCGGCGCAGCAACTGATAGACAGCTCCAACATGGGTCTGAAGGAAGTGGCCGATGCGTGCGGCTTCGGATCAGCGGACTCCATGCGTCGCTCTTTTATGCGAATCCTCGGCATTTCCGCCGGTGAATACGCAGACCGGTTCAGAAGGAGTTTGGACTGAGAATAAGCCGTCTCTCGGCACTTCAGGTCTGGATGTCTTCCTGAACGAAACGCCGAATGGCTTCCGCTGTGCGCACGGGTTCATCTATCGGTAGTAGATGCCCGCTCCCAGAAATCACCTGCAATTTCGCTCCGGGAATACGTGCAATTACTTCGCGGCGATGCTGCTCAACTGAGTCCAGATTGTCCAGTTCTCCGGCAAGTACGATCGTCGGAACTTGTATTTGAACTGCCGCAGCCGAGATGTCTTCGAGCATGCCTTCGTTTGGCCAGGCAAGCTTCGCCTCTGGCGCTCCACTTAGGCTGTCCTCCACAATTTGATCGATGACTTCAGCCGAATGCGTATGCGCAGAGAGGAAGTTGATAGTCTGCAGAACCGTTTCGCGAATCGCTCAACTCATCGCGTCACGCCACCCGGAAGGTCTCGTCGGTCTTGTGCTCGTGTCGCGATGATGTAGTGAGATGGCTTGTTCTCCCATGCCGCTTCCGAGGGCTGCGCTACGAAAATTGCTCCGGATGTTTGAGGCTGTACTGCTGCCAGGAGTACCTTTTCATCCAGGGTAATATCCTGCGCAAACGCTGTCTCAATGCCGTCTTCGGAGAGGAGGAGAAATCCGTCCGGCTGAGGAACTAGCTTGTCCAGCCCTGCCGGCTTGGGAAAGTCTTTGCTGATGTCCACAATGGACTCATGCGCTCCGGGAGCGAACGCCGCGACGTAGACAAGCCCCTCGACCTTGGGGTCGTTGCCTGCTTCAGTGATGACGACACCGCCATAGGAGTGTCCAACGAGTAAGACCGGTCCATCCTGCACTGCGATCGCACGCTTCGCCGCAGCCACGTCATCTTGAAAGGACGTGAGCGGGTTCTGGACCGAGGTTACACGGTAACCCGCTTTGACGAGGGACGGGATCATCTTCGACCAGCTTGACCCATCTGCAAAAGCACCATGGACGAGAACGATATTATTGATCTTCGCTGTGTTCGACATAACATGTCCTTTACTTGCTGAGGGCTGCTATAGGTTTGCGAAACATGACTTCGCGACGCTGAAGGAGGTGATCTAGGCGTTGACAGTCTCGGCAAGCACCCAGGCGCGCTGTTCGGATTCATCGATCCAGTTCTCGATCACGCTAGCCGTGGCAAAGTCATTTTCTGCCGCGCACAACTCGTGTACAAACTGGAAGTTCGTGATGAGATCGCGCGTATCTGATAGAAGTTCGCTCAACATGTCCTGTGCGCCGACGCTGGCTGCGTCGTTGTCCTTCACGCGCTGGCGGCGAGCGATATCACCCACCGATAACAGACTGCGTTCTCCGATTTTGCGCGTGCGTTCTGCGAGCGGATCGGTCATGGCAAAAATCTGTGCAGCGTGCTCATCCAGCAGTTCGTGATAGAGAGAGAACAACGGGCCGCGAACATGCCAGTGAAAGTTTTTTGTCTTTAAGTAGAGGGCGAAGACATCAGCCAGTAGTATCCGCAGTTCCACCGCAATCCGTGCAGCTCCATCCCGGCTGATCCCGTGCATCCGCTTCACATCGTCTGAAGTTGCCGCTGTTTCCAAAGTTGCGTTCATCTCGTGTTGCCTCCTGAGATAAACGTTAAGGGGGTACGCACTCCGACGCCATGACAGGAATCCAGCATTTTCGGACAACCCGCTGGATGAACGGTGAAATCTACAAGACAGTGGCAACCAAAAGCCCGTTAGAACCGGCACCAGACGATGTTGGCCTCTCGTTTTCGAGAGGCCAACTTTACGCTAAACTATTTATTTTGTTGGTGCCGGGAGGGGGGGCGAACCCCCACGACCGCAAGGGTCGGCGGATTTTGAGTCTGATTTTAGGGGTTTTGCAGGTTGCTGCATAGCGTCGCACAAAATCGCAATAAGTTATCTATTTACATATAGATAATGGCTATATGTATATTGCAATGCGACGCAGCCAAAAGCAGAAAAGTTGGTAACGAACAGCCATCAAAACAGCCACTAAAAACTGCACCAAAAATGGTGCAACACGTCCACTGACACACAGCGGACTGGAACTCCGACGGACGACCTTGGTGGCTGTTTGGTGGCTGTCTCGCTGACGAAGGACCTTCGATAGACACAGCGGACTTCTGTCCGCCGACTGTAGGGAGATTCGGTTATGAGTACATGGCATTACACGGGAACGATCATTCAGCACAAAGACAAAGAGGCGCGCAACACATCGTTGACGCGCGTTTGCCATCCGTCTCCACTTGCGCGGAGCGACGCGATCACATCAGCATCCAACCAAATTGTGACCACCTCTTTAGCTCGCTCTCCTCTTCTTCCCATGCGGCGACCGCTACGGCGTTTTACTATCTGCTCAGGCGTATGGGCTTGCTGAAACCTGGCTTTGTTCGCCTGTGCCAGCGACTCACGTAGCACTGGCAACGCACGCCCAGCGTCTATTTCGATTGCACGGGCTACTTTGTTTGTTTCCATCCTTTTCGGCGTCTTCATGGCATCATCCCCTAAGCTACGACACGTTCAGAAAAGTTGATTTCGTTGTCCTGCCTCAAGACGATGGAGCTCGATTCCGCCTAAGTCAAGCCGTGTCTGCCAGTCCCGCAACTGCCGAACTGAACTGTTCTAAAGCATCCATGCTGGAAGTGTCCTCCGAGACTATGAGGTGCGAAGACTCAACGATTCCGCGATGCCTTTACGCCACTCTTTCAGCATCCTCTCGCCAACATCAGCGAATGCGGCGTGATCCTTGATGTACTTCTGCACTTCCGAGGATGTTTCCTCGATAGCCTCCGCAATGCATGACAGCACATCTCTTCCCCGTGCAGGAGTACAGGCTGCGCGAGTTTCGCCGAGCAATTGAAGCTCTCGAGCGGTGGGCCAACGCGTGCTTCCGTTCAACGTCAGAGCCATCCCGTCCTTTGGGATGTAAACCGATGTTGTCACGAGATCATACACAGGAGCGAGACGAGCTTCGCCGAGAACATCGTCATACACGATGCCGAAGTTCTTGAGGTGTGCATCTCCGTTGCGGAGGGCGCAGTTGAGTGCGATCAGGGTGAATAGCTTTTCGAGATCGATATTGACTTGCGGCGAATTTGCAAACTGCGTAAATCGCTTGAGGATGGAAGTCTCGTAGCTGCCGCTGTACTTCTTGTCAGTGCCCTTGCCATTGAGGACGCAGAAGTCCTCGAACCCTCGATAGCTGCCGTCGGCCCGGAGATCAAATCGATCCACGACGAGTGCCGCCCCGTCTTCTGCGAGTCGATACGATGGCACCTCAAGTCCGCACTTTTCCGCAACTCTCAAACAGAAGTACTCGTTTGCTGCGAGTTGCGGATACTCGCGCGCCTCCCAAAACTTCACGATATGTGTAGCACCGCGATAGCTTTCGGACAGACGCGCTCCATTGAATGCGGTTTTTGAAAACGCATCTTCATCACGGATCAGGAACTTTGGCTGCACGCCACTGATGCCCGAGAAGGAAGCGAACTTGTCCAAGAGGTGATGGAATAGATCACCTTGGCGTCGACGAGCGAGGATTTCGTCCACGGACTGGAAGGGTACGTCCTCATTGAGGGCTTCTTCATGCCCGGTGTAGCGAATGCGGCCCACTTGTGATCGGCCAACAATACTCAGCAGATCGTAGTCGTCGAATGTCCCGATGGCTTTCGCAAAAGCAAGACGCAAGCGTTCTCTCAGTACACCTTCAGGAAGGTTCATCTCGAAAATGGGTGCGATTCCATACGAGATGTCCCATGAAGCTAGGCGCACGGGCATCGTCACAGAAACGGCGCGCGGCTCAGGGGCTCCGGGTTGATAGAGAAACGTGGTGCCGCGCTGTCCGGAGCGATCAAGCAAGCCCGCTTCAGCGCCGTCGGTCCAAACTTTGATCATCGCGGTCCTCTTCCATCAACTCTTCCAGAGTGGGGCGGCGGTTCGCTGCCTCCTGGATGGTCAGATCAAGGCTGAGCGCGGTAAGAATTCTGGTTATTTTCGAATAACCGAGCTCGCCAATTCGGCCATTCTCCAATGCGTCCAGTGTTGAATGGCCAACTCTTGCCTGTTTCGCGAGCGTAGCCTGGCTCAAACCATGCGCTCTACGTTTGGTAGCAACGATCTCGCCAATTTGAATCAAGGTCAACACATACCCAGTATACAAGGTTCTATCCCGTTTACGTCAATATTTACCTTATATACAAGGTATTGGGTGGTGCGCTGATACTGCCAGCGAGCCTTGTCTCAGCACGCAACTCACTGACTAGGCCACAATATGTTCTGGATGATCGCCCCGCGCATACTTGCGTAGATCTGCCACCGGAATCAGCACCCTACCCCTATTCGACGCGTGGGCAACTTTCGATTGGCAATCAGGTAATCAAGCCCTCGCTGGCTGATGGAGAGGAGCTGAGCCGCCTCTCCACGGCTGACCAGCAGCTTTTCTTCGGCTGGAATGGTGGCTCGCGCTGGTGGCTTTCTCTGCATTATGTTGATGGCTCCATCGTTCGCTCCTCTGTGAGAACTCGTTTCCTACAAGCCCAATCCGTATCCCATACTCCGCTCCACCACATGCTCAGAAGCTGGGCCGATCTTTGGCGCTCCCGAGATGGCCTGTTCCGGCTGGAGCGCGCACCGCTGTACACGACAGCCGAGATGGTTCGTTTGTAACGAGAGATCGTCGATCTTGTGAAGAATGGTAATGAACGCCGATACGAGACTTCCATGCTGGTATCTCCTGTCCTGCGTATCCGCATGGAGGATGCTCATCCAGAGTTGAGCAAGTCTCAGCTCGCCGCAGTAGATGACATCTTCCTGAACCGCGAAAAGATTGTTGGACTTGATGGTGTAGCAGGGGCCGGTAAAACAACCACGCTGTCAGTCATTCGTGAACTTCATAGGAATGATCGGGTATTACTTGTTCTCTGGCTGTCCATGCTGACCACGCTCTATCTCGTAGCCGAGACCTTGCAACCGCATGGCGAGTTCGGAGCGGTACACACTTGTCGCATAGTGCTGCGACTGAAAGAGACTACGCTCCTGCAACGCGCGCGTCTGGCCATTCTCCCGCTCTGTGATGTTGAAGATCACAGCATGGGTATGAAGCTGAGGCGCTGCGTATCCATCAACTGGACGCGCAGTGTCATGCTCGAAGGTTGCTGCTATAAACTTTCCAGTCGTCTCAGGCGCATGAACATTGCCGATGCGGGCCTGCGTGTAGTGCTCCAGTTCATGCAGTGCAACGCGAACGCTTTCGCGATGTGCTTCACGCACACGCTCATCACCGCCAACGAGAGCTGTTACCGATACAGACTTTGGTGCGGAGAACGTCGCATCCCAACCTGCGCGATGTTCCGCGCTGGTAACCTGCCTGCCATACTCGTTTTCATAGGTTCTTGCCGGTTGGTGCTTAACGAGCTGCGCGGTGCTTACTGGATGCTGTCCTTCGCTTAACCGTGCGAACTGCTCATCAACGACGGAGCCATGTAGACCCCATTCATGCGCAAGCTCTCCTTGCCACTCACTATGTCCCTGGCGATCACGACTCCAGTAGTTCTGCTTCTCAGAAGCGAACTCTCGCGCATGGTATGTGCGGGCTTGGTTGGCCGACAGCGCTTTGGAAAGAGTCAACATGCGTAGAAGCCTCGGCACATGAACCGCAGAATCTTGCAACTGCTTGCTGCATAGCGTAACTCCAAATGTGGAAATGTGGGGCCTAGTTCCAAGAAATATTTTTAGGACGATAGTTGCGAATACCCGCATGGATACTAAATGAAACAGTTATTGCGCGTCTGATTCATCGCATATAAGTAAGTCAATGTGAGCTCTTCTCATGATCGAATAAACACACGAATGCATTCAACTCTCTCTGAGTCACCAAAGACCAAGACACAGGGCGATTGCACCCCGCAAACTCGCAGCGTCCGGCAGCCCTTCCCCACAGAATCGCCGTCACGTGTTGAGGGACATAACGCGTGACGGCGTAATCACCCTCGTCCCGAGGTACTTCTCTTGGAACTGGTCGCTTCATGCCTCTCCCTTGACTTTCTCGGACAGCAACATGCAGGCTGGTACACAAGTGAAACAGTACTGCCAAAATTCGCGTGGGTCAAGAGTGAACCACTGGTACACATCTGGAACACGAGGAGGAAACTAAGTTGCCTATCCTAGAGGATCTTGGGAGAAGAGTCGCTAAACATCGCGAAATGCTCGGCTTAGGGATACGTGCGGCTGCTAAGGAAATTGGGGTCAGCCACCCCACGCTATCCAGAATTGAGCGAGGACACCTACCTGATCTGGAGAACTATCAACGAATATGCCGGTGGCTTGGCGAGGATACCGAGAACAATGTAATGTCCCTTGCTGGCGTTAGCTCCTCGGCTGAGGCTTCTGTAGTAGCGGAGGTTCACTTCCGCAAACGTGCTACCGTATCGCCTAAAACAGCTCAGGCGTTGGCGCAGATGATTCTCGCTGCTCAAGAATTTTTGGCGTCAGGAAAGTGAGCTGAGCCTTGAGTGAGTTGCGTCGTGGCTTCAAAGCTTGGTGCGAGAGAGCTGCAGCAGGGTATCGCCGCGAACTGGGTTTGTCGCCTCATCAAGCCCTGGACCCTGTGGAGCTCGCACGTCTTCTTAATGTTTTGGTGATCACGCCCGAAGTGCTCTCAGCGGCCTCTCAACCAATGCTGCCACTCATCTGTGTGTCACCGACGCTGATAGCTGGTCTGCTGTCACTCTCATCGAAGGCGAGAAGAAGTTGGTAATCCTAAATCCATCGCACTCGGCAGCTCGAAAGAACAGCGACCTCGCTCACGAACTTTCACACATTATCTTGGAGCACAAGCCGACTCAGGCGTTCTTCGGTCCCGACAAAACTCTCATGATTAGGGAGTTTGATCGCGTGCAAGAGGCAGAGGCCGAGTGCTTATCTTCAGTGCTGCTGGTTCCGAGAGAAGCGCTCCTAGCGCTGCTTCCCGTCAGCGACGACGAACTGGCTGCTCAACAGTTGGGGGTAAGCATTCAGATGTTTCGGATGCGGCGGAATGTTACGGGAGTTGATCGCCAGCTTGCCCGCCGATGGTAGTGTCTTTCTCAACTTTGCATACCAGCAAAACTCATAATGCAAGGCCGCTCGCGCAGCCGCACTACGGACCGATTACACCGGCTGTCGAATTTGTCTCGGCAAGCAGCGCGATTCACTATTGAGGTTTCGCTAAGGCGGTGTTACAGGATGAGCCCCGAGAAACGCCGCCAGTGGCAGCGATCTCCCATCTTTGTCATTGATCGCCAACGCACTCGGCGAGCTCATTCGGTCGCAATCCTTCCTCACAAGCGGAGGCCGCGGGCGTCGAAGCGAATCAGGTCTGGCACTTAATGGGCCATTGCTCCTTGATGACATTCCCCGGATGTTGAGATGATCTGCCGAGGTTCAGGAGTCGGAGTCAAGGCTCTACGACCGCGAAGCGGCGCGCGTAGGCGCGGCCTTGACGCCGATCCGACCTCGGCTACGATCCGGGAATTCGGGGAATGTCATTCTCTGCAATTCACTGCAACCCATAGCGCTGAAAACAACCATCAGGCCGAATCCGCCAAAACCAACAGCCACCAGAACAGCCACCAACGAAAATTGACCTCTCATTTCTGAGAGGCCAATTTCGATCTAAACTCTTTATTTTGTTGGTGCCGGGAGGGGGGGTCGAACCCCCACGACCGCAAGGGTCGGCGGATTTTGAGTCCGCTGCGTCTGCCAGTTCCGCCATCCCGGCTCGTTACCGCTTCCCCTGTAAATTACTCCTTGACAAAGATTTACCGGGAAGACTCCCTCTCCTCATCGAGAGCCTGCCGGTGCGGTTCTGTGCGGTTCCATGAGGGTCTTTGTGGGGTGTTCGGGCATAGTTTAGGCATAGTCCAACCCACTAACCGACTTCTGCTGGAACAGTGTTTACGCGGTGATTTCGTTGGCTGCGTGCCATCGAGGAAGCAGCAAACAACCGCGTTGCCTCCGCCAATTTCAGAAGGCTGCTGACAACATTCTATATCTCGTTTATCGATTCCAGTCCTCGACTGGCTCACGCCACACCATCCGGTTCACCAACCGGTGACCGGCGTCTTCCATCCAGTGCTCGGCCATCAGGACTGCCGGGTTGAGGATCGAGAGCAACAGGCCCCCGCAGACCACACTGACCGTGATCTCCCGAATGGACATTCTGGAGGAAGAGATTGAAGCGCCACACTCGGGGCATCTCTCAGCCGTCGTATTCTCCTGGTTCTGTGCCGGTGCCTGGATCCGCCAGTTCGACGCGATAGCGTCCATCCATCTCTGCAGCGTCTTCATCGTCGTCTTCCTCCCCGTCAGAGATCTCGCCGCCGACCGCTGCGAACGCGGCACGTTCCTTCTTGTCACGCCGTACATCGAGCAGTTGTTCGCCGACTGTGTGCTTCGGAGCGAAGCAATATTCGACGTATGCCTCGAAGAGCGCGAGATTCCTCATGCCGCGCTGCATCAGATCGCGGTGGTGATGCTTGTACAGGTCCTTTAGGGCCTCGGGCGTAATCGTGTAGAACTTTCGTTTCCCGCGTTCCGAGACCGTAGCCTGTAGCCAGTTCTGCTCGATCCAGGAGATGACCTCGGTTTTCCGCACATGTAGTGCGGCCGCCAGACTCTCAACCGAGAACAGGTCGCAGCGAATGTCACGGAGGCTGAGGTGATTCCTCCGAAGCATGTTACGAATGGCCTTGGGTGTTCGATTGATCTTCTTTGCAACCTCTTCAACAGAGGCTTTAACCAGTTCCTCGCGTACCTGATCGAGTTCCGGCTCGGTCCATCGACGATAGTCGATCCGGCCTTTGATGCCGTACTGGATGATCAACCGCCAGCACGACTCGCGTCTCCGCCCAGAGTGTCGTTGGATTCGGACCACGAGTTGCTCGAGTTTATTACCGGAAAGCACCTTAGCCTGCGCGGCCATTGCCAGGACTTCGGGGCTCCACCTTCCAGATTCTTTCGGCAGTTTCGGGAAGATTGCCATACGCGCCTCATATGCGACGTTCTAGCGATAACCAAGAAATCGTGCATCGGCATTTGTAACTACGAGGCACTTTGAACTGCCGCTCGCTCGACGCGAAGCGGTTTTGCCGTGCTGCTTGCACGAGGGGGCGATGCCCATTCGTCGAAATTCTGGACCTGTCAAATCTCGATGATCACGAAAGTTCTCGGACGTTCCGGGAAGGACGTGAAGTGCCCTCCTACTGACTAAAGGCACTTCCGATGACGCTTTGGGGCACGGGATCCGAAAAATTTCAGCGTGGGCAATCGGGACGCAATCTCGCCTATACTACAGTTCGATGGTGGTTAATCCTCCACGCGCAGATGTTCGCGAATGCCGCCGACTGGTCCCATTTGGGAAGAACTGACTTGGAGTTGGGCCTATACGACCGGGCACCAGGCTTCTGATCAGAAATTGCTGGCCGCTGCGAAGGCAGCTTGGTCATACTCCCTTCTGTGCGCATGGACATATCTGAATGACCATGAAAACGCCGCGGATCTGATGGATCACGCAGTTCAAAATGCTTTCCGATATTTCGAGCGTCACCCTGAGTCAACTGCAGAAAAGCTACTCGCGCGTATTAAGAGCGTTATTCGCCGTCGGGCAAAACAACTAGCGGCGAAACGAAGCCGGGAACTCTCGTCCGGTTTAATG